>NZ_JSDQ01000049.1:0-8245 GCF_000813665.1 Neochlamydia sp. EPS4
TAACTGGCATATTTCTGTAGGCAGAGCGGTGAGCTGGTTTTGATTTAAGTGAAGACCTCGCAGCTGAGATAAGTGGCATATTTCTGGAGGTAAGTAAGTCAAGCCTGCTTCAGATAAATTTAGAGCGGTGATGCTTTTACAATTTTCTTCAATCCAATCTCTAAAAAGCTCTCCTTTTTTTTCTAGAGGCAAGTGCTTAATTTCTTCTCGGCTCAAATATTCTTCCCCACCAGGGAGTCTTTTCCAAAGTAAAAGGCGATTAGTATTTAAGAGATAAGAAGAGTAATTAGTCAGAGTTAAGCCTTTTTTTTCTTCTGTTTTCTCTTTAAATTCCAAAGGAGAAATAGATTTAGCTAAGGTAAAAACTTGTTTAAAAACTTGATAAACTTTTTCAGTAGAGGTAAGTCCAGGATTGAGTTGATAAACTTTAGCTAACAAAAGAGTTCGCTGGGTAGTGGCATTCTTCCTGGGGAAATGAAGCCGTACTATTTTTCTATAAAGAGGGGGCATGACTTCAGTAGCCAGCAGATGATGCCATCTTTTACAGACGCTAAATAAGGAAGGAACTACGCAAGCCTCTAAGATAGGGAGCAGCAATTCATTGGGCAAGCTTTCAATAGATGCCGAAGAGATAGGATGCATTTTATTTCCTTGGGTAGTGATGACCTTTTATCATTTTATTTTTAAGGCAGAATAAAAAAATTAAAAATGCAAGTCAAACGAATTCGTATCCTTATCCATGAAAAACAACTCACAGATAACCTACCTCGCCTTTTTTTCAGATAGATTCACGGAAGGGGGAGACCTTCTAAGCATTCAGGAGCAGCCACAGGTTTTGGGGATTCAGTGACGCGGCAATTTTGGTTTGGCTAAAAGAATGAGTTTGAGAAAAACGGCTCTTTTTGGCGCAATGTTTTAATTTTTCTATCGAATGATGAAATACAATACACCAGTTTCTTCCTGTCAAGAAAAGTTATTCTCCACCCTAGCACTCTGCAGAAAAAGAGAAAAATTTTTTGTCGTTATAAATGTGTAGGTTAGTTTAAATTTGCTTAGTTGCAGGAAGAAAAGCGGATTACTTTTCTAAAGATAAGATGGCTAAAAGTTTGTTATTCATTTTAGTCTACTCCAATTTAAAAAGTACTTACGACCATTCTACAATTGAAAACTCTGAATAACTTGCTTAGACAAAGCTGTGCAAGCTGACATAGTAAGCGTTTTTTCCAAATAGCCTAAACGATTCAACACCTGTTAAAGTTTTATGCAAAGGCGGTAGGTTAGAGATGTTGCTTTTAGCACGGAATGTAAAGCCCTGGGTTTCTTTTATGCTTATTCCCTTTATGCATGTGTAGGCTGGTATTTCCTTTGATAAGCCATAAGCACAGAGCCTATTAAAGCAATCGTGAACCAGAGCCAGCGAATGCAAGAAGATAAGTCAAGAGTATGGAATTCATGCCACAGATTGCTAAATAAAATGATTGTGAGCAGCAGAGGGCCTACATAGCGTAGTGATACAGAGAAGAAGCTAGCTTGAGAGCCATTATACCAAATAGCATCTTCTCGCAAAGCAGGACAAGCATATTGGAAAGTAATAATGAGGGCTATCCCTCCAATCAACATATTGATGCCTAAAACCATGGGGGCAAGGGCATCGATAATATGCGAGGCATTACCAAAACAAAAGAGGACCGCCATGCCAAGAAGTGCCGACATAGTGACAGTGACAGCTTTTTTACGTGATAGCGTAAATTCTTTTTCTACATTGCCTACAATGCTTTCTGCTATAGAAAATACTCCCGTAATGCCAGCTATGAAAATGCAGAAGAAAAAGATTGTACCTACTATCTGGGCCCAATGTTCACCAAAAGATTGCAAGATTTTTGGAAATAAGATAAAACCAATTTCAAAGGTAGAGTCTGAGGAAAGAATTTGCTCAAAGGGAACCTTTTGTATATGGCTGATGTGGGCTAGGCATCCAAAAATTGCTAAGCCGGAAATGAATGAGACAGCAAAGTCTCCTAAGGTTACCCAAAACATTGCCTGGGCTATATTCGTTTTTTGATCAGTATGACGGGAGTAGCCTACGATAATTCCTAGACCTAAAGAAAGGCTAAAAAACAGCTGGCCAAATACATCACGCCAAAGCGTAGGGTCATTTAATCGAGAGAAATCAGGGGATAGATAATGTCTTAAAGCATCTAATCCTCCCGGAAGAAACATCGTAGTAATGGCAAATGCTGTCATGATAAAAGCTAGTAAAGGCATGAATAAGGTACATATTTTTTCAATCCCATCTCTAACATTTCTTATCATAACAAGATAAGTTAATAGGCACATGGATACTGTAGCGATTAAGACAGGAAAAGATAAAGGCCCTAATTGATGAATGCTTTCAGTCGTCTTTAAGAATTCTTGAAAAAAAAATGACTTAGAGTCAGAAGGGATCTGTTTAGAGGCAGCAAAATAGGTATAGGCTGCAGAATAAGCCGTTAAGACAATATAGAAGGCGCCTATTGTTAAGCAAGCAACCACAGAGAGCCAGCCGAGTACTTTTCCTTTTTTCCCTAATACTTTATTATAAGCAGAGACAATAGGCAGCTTCCAAGTATAACCAATAAGGCCTTCTAGCATGAGCATGGGAACGCCTAACATAAAAACGGCAAGGATATAGGGGACTAAAAATGCGCCTCCTCCATTTTTATAAACTTGGGCACTAAAGCTTAAAATATTGGCAAAGCCTACCGCTGACCCTATTAAGGACCATACGTATCCCGACTGACTTTTCCAGGTGGTTGTTTGCGGTTGCGACATATAAAAAGTTCCTTGGTCAGCAAATTTTCTAATCTTTTAAATGATTTTCCTTAATTTCATACCAGTGGCAAGAAAAATTAAGTTTTTTAGCGTAACAAGCTAAGAAAAAGGGAGGAAAAGAATGAAGAATAACCTGGAATCAGTGGGAAAACAGGTTTATTCAATGAGGCTTTCATACATAATACTTAAATCAAAAAATTAATAGATGCATTTTATGTTATAAGAATGTTAATTGTCAAATAGATCTTGTGCTTTACTGCCGCAGCCCACCCCAAAGTTATAGAGCTTGTTTGAGGAGAGAGGCTGTCAAGAAAACCTCAGTTTTAGCATGAAGCTTAAAACCATCATTCAAGCAGCCAATTAGTGGCGGATTGAGCGGCCATATAAGCTGCAGGGGAGCCAGCAAGCAAGCTTTAAAAGTAGTCAAGATAAAGCTTGGAGTAATCTTTTTCATAACACAATATATAAGCTAAATTGTAAGGAAAGTATTCATGCAGGTTTTATGTGTCGATCAGGATAAAAACTTTTGTAATTTTATAAAAAGAGAGGGAGAAGCTTTAGGGGTGCGCGTAAGTGGAGTAATGACGTTTGACCAGGCGCAAGAGAAAATGGGAGATCAAAGTTCGTATGCCTGTATTTTCAATTCCTCTCACTGCGAGCAGCTAGCCATGTTTGATCAACTTTCCTTTTCTTTAGCTTATGATGATTTGCCTAATGTTTCATTATTGCAGGAGCTTAAAGCAACTCAAAAAGTACGTTATATAGTAGGAAAGATGATGAGTTCTGAAGAAGCTCGTTATCTCTTAGCTCAGTTATGCCAGCTTGAAGCTTACGAAAAACTTAAAGGCGACTGGGTAGCAGAAATTCCAGAGCAGTTAATGAAGGCCTATGAGATCTCTAGCTATGAAAAATTAGGCATAATAGAAAAGCTAATCAAAAATAATTCCCATCAGCCTGCTTGGGAAGAATTACAATTCATTGTCCACAAAATAGCAGGCAGTGCAGGCTTTTATGGTCGCTTCATGGCTTGTGAAATATGTAAAAAAATGGAAACACACATCAAACAAAAAGAGTATGCTCTTATTGATTTAAACTCTTTTTATCGCCAGCTTTATCTTTATATTCAATAAACGGCTTTTCCAAAGAAAGGAGGCTAAAACTCGGGCCAACACCTTTCCTTTATTTATATAAATCCTTTAAGCCAAAATAGCGCTTCTTCCTTTGTATCAAAAGGAGAGAAGACCCTATTAATAAGCAAAAATTGTAAAGGAATATAATTTTTAATGACTATAAGCTCTAAATTTAGCCTGGGGCTTTGATAAATAGAGAAGTAAGCTAAGAGTAAGCCGGAATGTGGCTTTATTCATCTCTTATTTTTCTATCCCATTTAAAAATGCTTAGAGCCCGGCCGTATTAACTTTTCAACTTTTTTTGGGCAACCATTAATCATTTGTATAATTTATACTCCTGAAGAGGGGGCGTCCACTTACTATATCGTGCTGGGGAATCTAAAAAATTCTTTTCAAAAAACGATGGATGGAAAAAATGATTGCTATCACAATTAATCACTTGTAGGGGGTTAAAAAATAAATCGGAAGAGGAGGGATTTGAACCCCCGTTACCCTTACGAGTAAATCTGTTTTCGAGACAGACGCATTCAGCCACTCTGCCACTCTTCCTGGAGCAAATATCTTGCCAAAAATAGATTCAAAACACAATCTTTTTCAAGAAAAGGGAAAGAATAAATAAAAATGATCATTCACTTTCACTAAAGTGAGCAGTATATTTTTACCTTTTTTCCTAGAAAAGCTGTCATGCTTTAAAAAATTCGTAAAAGTGCTTAAAATAATGTTGACCTTCAAGGTTACATTTGCCATATTTAAATTACGTCTACCCTATTTGAGTACACTTAAGTAGGGCTTAAAATTTTGTCGCCTGTCGGATGAAAACATTCGAAACATAAGAAAACTATTAAAATTAACCTTTATAAGGTTAATAAAAGGAGTCTCATGATAGCGCAAAAGAAAAATACAGCACGTAAATCTGCAACACATTGTTCACTAGCAAAAAAAATTCTTCTAAAAGTAATTACGGATAAAAGCCGTAAATCCAGTCTAACTTAATAAAATCTGATTAAACCTTTAACTATACAGGAGAAAAAATGAATAAAGAATTTTTCGAAGGTAGTTGGCATGAGCTCAAAGGGAAAATTAAGGAAAAATGGGGCAAATTGACTGATGATGATCTTTTGAGGATTGATGGAAGCTGGGAGCGAATGTTAGGTAGCTTGGAAAAAAATTATGGTTATAAAAAAGACCAAGCAGAAAAAGAATTAAGTAAATGGAAAAATGAAAGCACACACTTAGGGAGGTAAATATGAAGCTTACTAGTATGGAAGATCTACTTGTCTATGAGTTACAAGACCTTTTAAGTGGGGAAATGCAGATGGTGGAAGCCTTGCCCCTCATGCAAAAAGCCGCTTCTCATCCTGAGCTAAAAGCAGCTTTTGAAAAGCATTTGCAGGAAACTAAACAGCAGGTTAAGCGATTAGAAATTGCTTTATCCTACTTAGATGCAGAAGCTAGTTATACTACCGTTTGCAAGGCTATGAAAGGTATGATTGCAGAGGGCGAGGAGATTATGAAAATTCATGCTCCTGACGATCTAAAAGATGCTGGCCTGATCGGTGCGGCCCAAAAAATCGAGCACTATGAAATTGCTGGTTATGGGACGGCAAAAGCCCATGCGGCATGGCTGAGTTTAGACGAGGTAGTAAACCTTTTGGATGAGACCTTGCAAGAAGAAGCCAGTACTGACAAAAAGCTGACCAAGCTTGCTGAAGGTTCCATGTTTACTTCAGGGATAAATAAGCAGGCCTCCAAATAACCAATCAAGAGGTTATTCCGAAAGCATGCTTAGCATGCTTTCGGGAGTACGACATGTTAGGCGCGGAAAAATGTTTTAAAAAATACCGACTTTTAATATCTCGGTAAAATTTTAATTAACGATGAAAAGATTTATCTAAAAATTAAAATTTAAGGGATAAAGAAAGGTTTATGTATGGCTATAGGCATTAGTGCTCTTAAAAGTTTTTTAAGAAATAGCTTCAGCTGCCTATCTTGTGATTATCCTTAATTTCTCCGCCTCTAACTTGATATATTCCCTTTAAAAAATTTAAAGCTCTTAAACTTATGGCTCATTCTTTGATTTTACAGCCTTAATAATATTTAAACGGCTACACACATATTAAGAGAGAGGGAGAAATAATGAGCAAAAGTCCACAGAAAAAAGGTTTAATTAAAGCTAATGAGCTTTACCTTTTTAATCACTTAATGAGGATTAATTAAAAATAAACTCAGGTAGTTGGCCGAAAAAGTTTAATCGTTAAGCGAGAATAGAATGATATTAAAAGCTTATCAGCAAAAAAAGACATTAAAAAAAACTCTTGCCCCTGTGCCAGAGCTATCTCTAGACCCTTCTTGCGGTTTGCCCATTTTTTGTATACAAAAACATGCCGCTTCTCATTTACATTATGATTTTAGAGTCGAATGTCAAGGCGTGCTTATAAGTTGGGCTATCCCCAAGGGCCCTTCCCTTAATCCTTACAACAAACGCTTAGCTATTCGTGTAGAAGACCACCCCTTAGCTTATCGTCATTTTGAAGGAGTTATCCCTCCTGGGAATTATGGAGCCGGAGAAGTGGTTCTTTGGGATGAAGGGATTTACACTTTAGGGGGATTAAAGGCCAAAAAGGATATTGAGAATGCTTGCTTAAAAGGTTTAGAAAAGGGCCACTTAGAGATAGAGTTGCATGGTCATAAATTAAAAGGTGGTTTTATCTTGCAGCAATGGAAAAAAGAGAAAGATAAAAATTGGTTATTGATTAAACGTAAAGATCAATATGTGGATTTAAAAATAGATGTGTTAGAGCACAATCAATCCGTGCGCACTTGCTTTCCTAACACCTTTTAAATAAGATTTTTATTAAAGAATGAGTACACTAAGGACAGCAAAGAGAGCAAGCATTAGGGAGATCCTGCTTAAAGAGTAAGGAATAGCTGGATAAATGCACAAGATAAGGGTAAAACATACAACGATCTTCTAAGGAATTGCTTCCTTTTGCAGCTTAACCCAAATTTTGGTAACAGAAAGCGGTCTTATTCGCGTTAGCGATGATAAGAAACGACACTATTATCGAAAACTAAATAATTCGAGAATAATAAGCAGTCTTATTCCCAAGGGTGATTATAAAGACCTTTGTTATTAGCGAATATTGACATTTTCGATAATAAGAGCTAGCGTATCCTAATAGGCACAGAGGAATGAATGGGCATACTACAATCACCTGCCGGACAAATTATAAAATCTTTAAGTGGATATAAAGCTTTTCTACCAAATCCACTACTACCCACATTCAAGTGGAACACCCAAATAGTAAGCGCTTTGACATGAGCAGATTTTCAATGACGTCTTAGGTGAGCTAAGTATCAATTTTGTTAGAATTGCAAATGTCAGCGAAGCTTTTTTGAAATTTCCCTGACCTTTTTTTCTAATTTTGTAATTCGACTCGCTTTCATCAGATCTCTTTATCTGAATGATATGGCAAGCTAATTTCTTATGTCCATTTTTTATTTCTTTTTCTGAAGCGTTTGTGGCATTCTTAAGATGGTATAAGAGGATATCTTAAAACCCTTGTTTTACCCTTATCCTTTTGCACATTATTAAAGAGATTCTAAAATCCGTAGCTTAACCCCTGTAAGGGAGAATTGGATCTATTTATCCATGATTAAGTGGATGGTAAATCGGATTAATAAGGCAAAAGAAAGGGTTTAAGATATCCTTATACGCTTTCGAGCAACGCTTTATATAATCATATACTTAATAAAAAGTTTACTTTTACGGATAGAGCCAACCTGGAAATAGGTTAATTTCTTTTTTGGTTATGGGGAGGAAGTTTCTTTAGAAGGTATTATTTTCGAGCGTGGGATTGAAAGATAAAAAGGCGATCACAACACTGCTTGAGCCCTTTGATAAGCTTATTGCAGTGATTGATCATCCCAAGGTCGGAAGAGGTAGGATTCGAACCCACGGACCCCGTGAAGGGCCTTCTGTTTTCAAGACAGACGCAATCGGCCACTCTGCCACTCTTCCTTAAAATCTGAATGGTATCTTATAGCTGATAGAAAGTTATTTGTGCAAGTTAAATATTTGAAAATCAGCGATTCTTTAAGTAGGGCTATCCTTTAATGGAGATGGATTTTATTAGTTTTAAAAAAAGTTGCTTTGCGAAAGGGGGAGCTTACGGATATCTGTTGGCAAGCTTTACCATTTAATTTTAAAATTTTCTCTCCCTCTTATTTTCAGCGTTGATTTTTTCTTAACCTAAAATCAATCAATTAAAGCATGGCCTTACAGGAATTTTCTTCCTTATTTA
>NZ_JSDQ01000050.1:0-50774 GCF_000813665.1 Neochlamydia sp. EPS4
CTTATTTATTAACAAGATATAGCTGGCTTAAATCTTCTTTGCTTTAGAGGGAAGGGATCTTAATCGAATGAAGACCGTTTTTGTTTCTTTAAAGTTGAAAATGCTGTTTTATTCCTTTGGAACACATTTTAATAAGTTGTCACTTATCTCAAAGTTTCGCAGCTGAGGTAGTAGGCTGTTTATTGAGGACGGAAGAAGGGTAAGGGGATTGTTGTATAAGTAAAGCTCTTGTAGCTGGGGGAGCTGGCCTATCTCTTCCGGAAGAACCTTCAGTTGGTTGTCGTTTAAATAGAGGATCTGTAGCTGAGGTAGACTGCCTATTGAAATGGGAAGGCGGGTAAGTTGATTATTGTCTAAGTAAAGCTCTTGCAACTTAGAAAGCTGACCTATTTCTTCGGGCAGAGAAGTGAGCTGGTTATGGCTTAAATAAAGGGTGTATAGCTGAGAGAGATGACCTACTGCTGAAGGAAGGAATGTGAGCTGGTTGTTGTTTAAGCGAAGCCAGCGCAGTTGAGTAAGCTGTCCGATCGTGGAAGAAAGGAAAGTAAGCTTGTTATTGCTTATATTTAAATCCTGTAGATTTGAGAGCTGTCCTATCTCAGGTGGAAGAAAGGCGAAATCATTTTTCTCCAAATCGAGCCATTGCAGCTGAGAGAGCTGTCCCACCGATCGAGGAAGTGTGTTTAGCTGATTGTCCATTAAATAAAGCGTGTGCAGCTGAAGTAGCCGTTCTATCTTAATTGAAAGAGAAGTTAATTGATTGCTGTTTAGGCAAAGCCACTGTAGGCAAGAGAGCTGGGTTATCTCTGCTGGAAGGGAGGTAAGCTTGTTATTATTTAAGTTAAGCCATTTCAGGTGAGACAGCTGTCCTAAAGCAGGAGGAAGGGTGTTGAGATGATTGCTGCTTAAGTTAAGATTTTGAAGTTTAAATAGCTTGCTTATCTCTACCGGCAGGGTGGTCAGTTGGTTTTCGCTTAAGTAAAGAATGCGAAGCTGAGACAGCTGTCCTATTTCGGGAGGTAAATAGGTCAACCCACTAAGATTTAAATCTAAATGCTTAATATTTTTTTTATGATTTTTAATCCATTTTCTAAAAAGCTCTCCCTTTTCTTTTAAAGGTAAATGCTTGATTTTTTTCTGGCTTAAGAATTTCTCCCCACCAGGGATTTCTTTCCAAATTAAAAGACGATTAATATTTAAAAGGTAAGAAAAATAATTACCCAAAGTAAAAGTTCTTTTTTCTTCAGTTTTCTCTTTAAACTCAAAAGGGGAGAGAGAGGTAGCTAAGATAAAAATTTGATGAAAAATTGAGCTTACCTTTTTTACTATAGGAAGATTTTCTTCTATTTGGTAAAGCTGATTGAGGATACAAGTGGGGGTGCTATCATACCTTGAACTTGAAGGAAAATGTAGCTTAATTATTCCTTTGTATAAAGAGGGCATGACTTCAGTAGTTAAAAGATGCTGCCAGCGTCTACAAACACTAAACAAAGAGGATAAAGCACAATGTTCTAAAATAGGAATTAGTACTTCATTAGGAAGCCTTTCAATGGGGCTAGAAAAAATTGAATTCATTTCACCATGTCTTTAAGGTTATCTGCAGATCTTTAACTTTTTTGTAGTTATCTTATAGGCTATTTGGCATTTCTTCTTATCTTCTCTTTTAGACACTAAAAATTAAATCCTAAGGTAGCTCCCACGTGAGCTTATGAGAAGCGCAAGTTTTAGTTAAATCGCTGGTTAAGATTTGCTACAATTGCCTTTATAGATCTATTTTAGAAGTTATAAATGCTTTTATATTTGTTGTACAAATAATCTATATAGGCCTCCTCGTTAAACTCTTTTTTTGTTACAAGCTTTAGCAACTTTTTGCTATCATATTGCCTGCCATAACGATGAACATGCAGATTAAGCCATTCTTTTATAAATAGTAAGTCTCCTCTGGAAACCTGTTCTTGCCAATCAGGGTGTTGTTTTTCAAAAGCGGAAAAAAGATGAGAGGCGAATAGATTACCTAAGGTATAGGTAGGAAAATAGCCGAAAGAGCCTGTTGACCAATGAATATCTTGAAGGCATCCTTCCGCAGGATTGGAGGGGGTTAAATTCAAGAGCTCTTGCATCTTAGCATTCCATGCCTCAGGGATTTCATCGACTGATAAAGAGCCTTCAATCAGCGCTTTTTCTAGCTCAAAGCGCAAAATGATATGTAAGCTATAGGTAACTTCATCCGCTTCCACACGAATCAATGAGGATTCCACCTTATTAATTGCTTTATAAAATGAAGTTATTGAAATTTTTTCTAATTGTTGAGGAAACATTTTTTGTAATAATGGAAAGAAATGCTTCCAAAAAGGCTTGCTCTGTCCAATACGAGTTTCCCACCATCTTGATTGACTTTCATGGACCCCTAAAGAAACAGCTTCTCCTAAAGGACTTCCATAATGTTCTGGAAGTAATCCCATTTCATATAATCCATGGCCCGCTTCATGCATAATAGCAGAAATGCTGCTCATTAATGAATGAGGGTGTAGGCGAGTGGTGATACGGCTGTCCGTAGGATGGCTAGCAGAAGAGAAGGGATGAGAGGATATATCCAGTCGCCCTTTACTCTGATCATAGCCCATCGCGTTCATCAACTGCTGTCCAAATTCTAACTGTTTTTTTGGATCAAAGCTTCCGAATAGGAAACTGTTGTCTATTTTTTTAGAACTTTTAATTTTTTTTAGAAGATTTGTGAGAGAGTTCTGTAAATTTGCAAAGATAGTAGCCACTTCAGCGGTAGAGGTATGAGGTTCGTAAAGGTCTAATAAGGCATCATAAGGGTGATCTTGATAGCCTAGTAAATCTGCTTTTTTGCGATTCATGTAAATGATCTTTTCTAAATAAGGGGCTAAAATAGAAAAGTTGTTCTGCTGTTTAGCGGTACGCCATGCCATGATGGCTTGAGACGTAGTAGCAGTAAACTCTTCTACAAAATTGGCACTAAGACATTTTTCTTGTTGGTAGTCTCTTCTCCAAACTTGCAAAGCAGCCTTTTGCTGAGCACTTAATCCTTTAGCAATTGTTTTACCCGTCTCAAGGTCGATAAGCTTTGCAAGAGATTTGGCAAATGCAGGAGAGGTTTTGGATTTGTGAATAATTCCTGCAAGTACTTTTAGCTGCTCGGAGCGAATAGCGGAGGCGGCATGGGGCATATAAGTCTCTTGATCCCAGTCTAATATAGATGTTATTCCACTTAAAATTCGACTATAACGGGACTTTTCATGCAAGGCTTCATAATCTTTTTGTGCTTGGACAGATGCCATAGTTCCTACTTTGAATTCTTTAAATGTTTGACTTTAGCATGTAAGATGCTTTTTTTGCTAACGACATTGAGAAATCCATATCAGAAAAAGCGAGTTTTAAAAATAAAAATCTTTATTGCTTGTTGAAGAGTCTTTTCGATAAAACCTTACCCTGCTAGAGCTGGTTTTATCAGTAAAGTGCTGAGTAAATTGGATCTGAAGTTAACTTATCTCCAATTCAGACATGTTTTTTTCTTATTGTTTAAGTGTTTTTTAGCAAGAATGACTTAAAAAAAGGGCATTTCTCCAGCAAAATCATCTCTTATAAGTCAAAACCTTTCTGGCTCACACCGAAATAAAATTAGAACCTTCGCGGGGTAAATGACTTTATAGCAAGCTAAAGGTTATCTATATTTTATATTTTTCTGAACAGCTATGCCTGTCTTTAACATATTAAGTAATGGAGAAACAAGCTTTGGCAGCTACAACCTAAAATGCTGCTTTATTTCCTCTGAAATATCTTGGAGTAGATTTTCATCTAAATTAAGAGTTAACCATCTAGATAACCGTGTGATCTCTATAGGAAGGGAGGCGAGTTGATTGTGCTCTAAGTTAAGATCTTCTAGCTGGAATATTTGCCCTATTTCTGCAGGAAGAATGGTTAGCTGGTTGTTATTTAAGGAAAGCGTTCGCAGCTGAGAAAGCTGCCCTATTTCTATCGGAAGGGCAGTGAGCTGGTTGTAATTTAACTCAAGGTATTCCAATGAAAATAACTGCCCTATTGTGGACGAAAGGGAGGTAAGTTGGTTATTGTTTAAGTAAAGTATTTGCAGGTGAGAAAGCTGCCCTATTTCTGCAGGAAGAGTGGTAAGCCGGCTGTGGTTTAAGGAAAGCGTTCGCAGCTGAGAAAGCTGGCCAATTTCTGTAGGAAGAGAAGTTAGCTGGTTATTATTTAAGAAAAGTGTTCGCAGCTGAGACAGTAGCCCTATCTCTGCAGGAAGGGTAGTAAGCTGGTTATTATTTATGGAAAGCGTTTGCAGCTGAGAAAGCTGCTCTATCTTTGCTGGAAGGGAAGCTAGCTGGTTTTTGTCTAAGCATAGTGTTTGGAGTTGTGATAACTGCCTTATCTCTGCTGGTAGGGAGGCGAGGTGGTTGTCATTTAAGTAGAGCTCGTCTAGTTTAACAAGTCCCCCTATCTCAGCAGGTAGGGTAGTAAGCTGGTTGCTATTTAAGTAAAGACTCCTTAGCTGAATCAAATGCCCTATTTCTTTAGGAAGGAAGGTGAGTTGGTTGTTATTTAAGTAAAGCTCTTGTAACTGAGATAGCCTTCCTATTGCGCTGGGAAAAGTGAGAATCTGATTATTAATTAAGTTAAGGCTCCCCAGCTGAGAAAGCTGTCCTATTTCGGCAGGAAGAGTGGTGAGCTGGTTGTTGCTTAAGCCAAGGTGTTGTAGTTGTATTAGCTGCCCTATCTTTGCAGGAATAGCGATGAGCTGGTTGTTGCTTAAGTCGAGCTCTTGTAGCTGAGAAAGCTGCCCTATTTCTTCAGGAAGGGAGGTAAGCTGGTTATTCTGTAAGAAAAGATAATGGAGGTTGGATAGCTGTCCTATTTCCAAAGGTAAAAAGGTCACACCACTTCTTTCTAAATCTAATAGGGTAATATTTTTGCTATAACTTTCAATCCAATCTCTGAAAAGCTCTCCTTTTTTTACTAAAGGCAAATGCTTAATTTTTTCTTGTTCTAAGTATTCCTTTCCCCCTGGAAATTTTTTCCAAATTAAGAGGCGATTAATATTTACGAGATAAAAGGAGTAATTAGCCAAAGTAAAATATTTCTTTTCTTCTGTTATTCCTTTGAAATCTAACGGAAAAAGAGTGCTAACCTGAGTAAAGATTTTTTTAAATATTTTATTTATCTTTTCTAACTTGGAGAGCTTAGCTTCTAGTTTATAAAGCTTATCTAAAATACGAGCTTGTTCAGTAGCACTTCCTTCAGGAAAGTGAATTTTACCTATTTGCTCATAAAGAGAGGGCATTACCTCCGTAGCAAGTAGATGATGCCATTTTATACAAACGCTAGATAAAGAAGGGCTAGCGCAGGCCTTTAAAATGGGGGTGAGTATTTCATTAGGTAAGTCTTCAAGATGGGTGGAGTTAGGGCTCATTTTATTACCTCTTTAAATTGCATGCAATTTCTAGTGGTTATATTCTATAGGAAAGAATACATTCTTAAACGGTTTAGAAGTTATTTGTTTTAAATATGGAAAAATTTCTCTTAATTTCCCTGATTTTCTAAAGAGAGGTCTGGGCGGCTTTAAAACATTCTTAAGAAGAAGAGTTCAAAAAATAAGAATAAGCTTTCTACATACCTTTTACTATTAGCAATCAACAAACTTTTTGGTTATACACTTTAAAAAAACTAAGTCTGCATACCTAACCTTATGAAAGTTGCCTCTCTACTTAATGAGAGGAATTTTATAAAGTACAGGATTACATAAGAAGTAGCTTGAAAGCGTATTATTAATAATCAAGGCAAGTTTTTTTATAAAAAACACTTTTTATCTTTAAGTAATTAGCTTTCAAAGGCTTTTTACTAATGCACATGCCTTCGACCTTTTAAGAAGCCTTTGTAGGCTCAATCTTTTCTTGTTTAGCTAGGCGATCGACAATTGTAGTGATGATTTCTTTAGTTACTTCCACTTCCATTTGATGCTTAGCTACAAAATTAGAAAGATGCTGATCAAGTTGCGGAAGTAAAAAATAGGCATTAAAAAGATATAATTTTTCTAAAATTTTAGGGGTTTTTTCTCCTTTTGTGGCTTGATCAACTAGGACTTCGCTCGTATTATAAAACCATTTTTCATGCCAATCTTGTTGCTTTTTTAAATCTAAAAAAGTCTGAAAAGCTTTCTGTTTTACCTCTATCTTTTTAAGACACTTTTCAATTTTTCTTTCAACTGTTTGCAAATCAAGAGAAATTTTACGAAGATGAGGAGATTGTAAAGCAAGCCCATGCAATTTTTTTTGAGAAAGTTTAGAAGCTAAATCTTCTTTTTTAGCCATTAGCTGGTTCAATTTATCTTTAAAGCTACCACCTTCTTGTAAAGAGCGCACATTTTTTATGCCTTCGGATAATACGAAAATCGATTTATCAGGTTGGTGACGTTTAATAATTTTAGTACTCGTTTGTTCATAGATATGATTTAAAACCTTTTTAGAAATTTTGATATCCTTAGCTTCTTGGCGGTTCATATGCCTTAGAATGGTGCGGGTCTGCTCTAATGACGCTTCCTGAATAGGTATTTTCTTAAAACGTCTGTCTAAAGTGGTCGTTTCAATTTTCGCTTCGTATTCTTCAGGAGTGGTAATCCCTACTACATAAAATAAACTGTCGGGGGAAGTGTCTATCACACTATTGAAGCGTTGGCCTGAAATATCACTTAAGTTATGAGCTTCTTCAACCACAAGAATAATATCTTTTCTATGTTTTCCAATCTTGTCTATAAGCTGTTTTAGAGGAGATTTAAAATCAAATAGATTTCCATTTCGAGCTAATTCCCCACTATTAACATAAAAAAGCTTTTTGTTTTTAAGGATGGCAGGAACTTCTCCAGTAGCTAAACGCCAGCCTAAGCCTTTCATAAGCTCGGTTTTTCCAATTCCTGATTTACCAATAAGCAGCGGATGTTTACGACCTGTTTCATTGTTGCAGGCTAGAGCTTGAATGATTTCATCAAGTTCTTGCTCTCTTCCATAGATAGGTTTAATCAAGCCATTTTTAATCTGTTGGGTTAGATTTATGCAATAAGGAAGCTGATTAGGACATCTATTTAGCCATCGTTTAAAGAAGAGGCTGGCAATTCCACTTGCTACCGTGCCTCCGGCAATAACTGCTATAGAGATAAGGGGATTAACGATTAGATGAAGAACAAATTTGATAATATGAAGAGGAATTTCAAGAAGCCTCCAGTAAATATCCAACATATATTTTGTTTCAAAATAGGTGTTGGGTTCTTTGCCTAATTCTAATAAATTAAAAGCTACAATAAGTGTACGAATAAGATTATTAAAGATTCTAAAAAGAAAGAATTGTTTAGAGGTATGCAGGAGTTTTATGCGTGCATCCTCCCCTTCATATTTTTTGATAATTTGCCTAACAGTATAAACATGTTTAGCTATTAGGTGGGCATCGAAAGCTTTTTGATCTATTGGAGGGGATTCTTCTCCTTCACCTGATGGTAACGAGATTAAAGAGTGCAAGTGCTTAAGAGACATCCATTGAATACACTGATTCCCTCGAAAACGTTGAGCTTTATCAAAATCTGTTTTCAGTGCTTCTTCTAAAAGCAATTTTCTCTCTAGATCAGACATGTTTTTTATAATGATTCTTAGATTTTTTTTGAGCCTAGATAAATGCTTAGAATTTAAGGCTTCTAAGAAAAGAGAAACTTTTTGACTGCTCTCTTTTATTATATCCGTTTGTTTTGCAAGAGCGTTGATGTTTTTTATCAAAGGAGTTTCTTCCTTTCTTATCCATTTCAATAGCTTTTTACCTAGGGAATCCCAAAAAGGCTGCTGGGCTTTAGGAGTGGGAAAACGTTTTTCAATAGCGGGGGGAGGCGAACCTACAGAAGAAAAGGGAGCAGAAGGGGCAGCGGTGAAAGGGCTGTTGGCTACCTTCATAATAAGGTCCTTGGTTTTGAAAATTAGGGGGTTAGTCTAGCATAACTTCTCTCGAATTTCAAATAGTTAAGCTAAAGGAGATAAGTTTCTTAATTTTACTAGGTTAGCTTTCTAGTGAGTTTGCTATTTTAGGTGAAAAAGCTTAATATTTGTAGAGGTAAGAGCATGGCCAAGCTTACTTTGCTGAATAGATAAGTGCTATATTAGGAATGTATAGAAGATTATTTTGCTAGCCTGTTAAGCAGCCAAAGTGTGGCCTAAAAAGAGCAAAAGGGTGGTTGCTCCTACTGGAATGGAAAAATATAATTTTAGGCTATACAACGCATTCCGCGTTAAAATCATTCTACCAACGAGAGTACTTATAAATCTAAGGCTATCTTGGCATGGGTTAAAAAAGCTACCTACCCAACATTTATAACTAAAAAATCTTTTACTAGAATTTCCATAAAAATAGACCTAAAAGCTTGGTGCTCTGTTTCAACTTAACTGCCAGCATTTATCATTAGGGATCAAAAAGATGAGCTCTAAAGGAGGATTGCTATAAAATTAACATGGCATCGCCGTAAGAAAGAAAACGGTAACGTTCTTTAATAGCTTTATTATAAGCTTCTTTAATTAATTCTGGTGAAGCAAAGGCACTGACTAACATGAGTAAACTTGAACCGGGTTGATGAAAGTTGGTGAGTAGATGTTGCACATATTTAAATTGGTAGCCGGGATGAATAAAGATGTTGGTGTTATATTTTCCTCCAGTTATCATGCCAGAAGGGGAGGATGCTGCCTCCAGAGCACGGCAAGAGGTGGTTCCTACGCAAATTTGTCGTTTATTGATAGGTCTTTTATTAAGGCGCTCGGCTGTTTCTTGGCTAATTTCAAAGGATTCATCGTGCATTTGGTGTTCACGTATATCCTCTACCTTAACGGGCAGAAAAGTTCCTAAACCGATATGCAATGTAAGTTTATCTACCTGAACGCTTTTTTCTTCAAGTCTTTGTAGCAAATTATCTGTAAAGTGCAAGCCTGCCGTAGGTGCAGCTACAGAGCCAGGATGCTGCGCATAGACGGTTTGATAGCGCTCCTTATCTAGGGCAGGAATAGCTGCGCGACGCATATAAGGAGGGAGAGGGATATGGCCAAATTTTTCTAAAGCTTGTGCAATATCACCTTCATAATCGAAATTGACTACACGCTTGCCATCGGCTAGAACGTCTATAATTTTGCAGGAAAAACCTTCATTAAAGGTCACATTGCTTCCCTTGCCTAATTTTTTGCCTGGTTTTACTAGAGCTTCCCAATCGCCTGTTGGAAGCCTTTTAATCAAAAATATCTCTGCTTTGCCACCGCTAGAACGTGAACCGATAAGGCGAGAGGGAAGAACCTTGGTATTATTGAATACTAGGCTATCTCCTTTACCTAAGAAGTTAGCTAATTCATGAAAAACCATTTCATGCATATTTCCTGAGGCGCGGTCGACTACGAGTAGCCTTGTAGTATCGCGAGGCTCGCACGGGTATTGAGCGATCAACTCTTCGGGTAAATCATATAGATAATTATTTAGCGAATGCCAATCTTTCATAAGAGGTTAGATATGAAGCCCTTAAAAGTGACAGGGAATAGAGCAAGAAACCATTATAGGATGGATCGAAAAAATTTAAAAAGTTTACTAGGAATGAAAATTTGTTGAGAATATCCATCTCCTTTTAGCTCAGCCTTAAAATGTCTTTTAATCGCAGGCCTTTTTAAACTTTACTTTTTTTAGGTTGGCTTTCTATTTCTATCTCTGTCTAGCTTTTATAGGCAAGGTTATTAAATGAGCTTTACTATGTTAATTAATTCGCGATTAAATCTATTTGTGCACCAGGAAAAGCTTTCTTAAGAATTTGAGCGGCATGTTCACCTTGATGGGCAAGCATGGCAGCTTGATCTAAAGAAATTTTAGAATGGATAACTTGTGCATGTCCTCCATCTATTGCTTCTATACTATCCCACTTAGCCATCAACGGGCTTGAAGAGAAAGTCATTACCATATGGTGAGTTGCTTTAACAGCTTGCTCGATAAGCTTAGAAGGAGGAGAAAGAGCATATCCCTGATAGCCTATTTGTTTAGCTTCCACGTCCCAATAATCACTAGGAGCTTTTTGCTTTAGATAATAGGCATTTGTGCGTGCCGCAATGGCCACTGCAGCTAAAGCCTCTCCTGGCAGAGGCGCTTGCAATCTTGCTGCTAAGATTGTTTTCACATATTCATCAAAAGGAATTTCATTAACAATGCTAATCGTACCTCCAATATCATAGATGTAAATACGTCCTTTATATTCAATGCCGTCGACTATTATGGTTGTAGCTTTGTCATCAGGCAGAATCATGAGCTGGTAAAGGCCTGGAAACTCTTCCTGCCATTTTAATCCTTCGCTTAAGGGCTGAATATATTTTTTTTTACCGATAAAACGTGTGCTTATATGCTTGTTGGTATGAGGATCATAGATTTTGTATTTACCTTTAACCTCCAACATAGCTCCTGGTTTATTATGCGTAATTAGAATTTTTAAGGTGTCCTTTGCTGCCGGCAAGGGCTTATTAAAAAATGTAGATAAAGAATCTGCTATGCCTGCATGGGCTGCATTAGACAGTAGAATGAAACCCAAGAAAGCGATGAACATTTTTTTGATCATAGTCGTTCTCCTAATTATTGATCGTTAATTTTAAATGTTGGTAGGCAAGAGATGTGACTTCACGACCGCGCGGAGTTCTTTTAATAAAACCTTGCATGATAAGGTAAGGTTCGTACACTTCTTCAATCGTATGAGCTTCTTCTCCAATAGCAACAGCAATAGTATTGAGTCCCACCGGGCCACCCTTATAATGATGAATCATCGTTTCTAAAATCTTAATATCCATTTCATCTAGACCTTTATGGTCGATGGAGAGCATTTCTAGCGCTTTTGAAACAACTTCTGGGTTAATTTTATTATTTGCACGGATTTGAGCGTAATCACGGACCCAGCGCAAAAGGTTATTAGCAATTCGTGGGGTCCCGCGTGCACGGCGGGCAATTTCTAAAGCCGCTTCAGGCGCAATATTTAAGTTTAAAATGCGCCCTGTACGCATTAAGATTTGTACCAAGATCTCCGGAGGATAAAGTTCCAAGCGACAATTAAGCGCAAAACGAGATCTTAAAGGGCTAGAAAGCAGTCCTGAGCGGGTAGTTGCGCCTGCTAAAGTGAATTTGCTTAATTTAACTTGAACGCTACGAGCATTGGGTCCACTATCGATCATAAGATCGAGCACAAAGTCTTCCATAGCAGGATAAAGATATTCTTCGATGGTGCGGTTGAGGCGATGAATTTCATCGATAAAGAGGATATCGCCATCTTTGAGGTTAGTGAGCAAGCCAGCAAGATCGCCAGGTTTCTCAATGACTGGGCCTGAGGTTATCACTATATTAGTGCCCATTACCTTAGCAAGAATATTAGCAAGCGTTGTTTTTCCTAAACCTGGTGGCCCAGAAAAAAGGCAATGCCCTAATGCTTCTTTACGTTGCTTGGCAGCTTCTATAAGAACAGTTAGCCGTTCACGTAGCTGATCTTGGCCGATAAAATCAGCCAATGATTGAGGGCGTAAGGGGACTTCAAAAGTAACATCTTCTTGACTTAGAGTAGATTCAATGTAATTTTTTGATTCCATAATTTATCTTTAGGAAAAGAACCCTAAGGCGTTTAGGAAAACAAATATTATTAAGATAGGAGACATAATTTTAAAGCAAAACCTAAAATAATGCAAGAGCCAAGGATGATTGTCAAAAAAATGAGAAGAGCCTAATTTTAAACTATTTAAGCTATGTGTAGTGCCCCATATCCATCCTACAAGGATTACGGCTAAAAAGCCTCCTACCGGAATAAGGATAGCGTTAGCAAGAAAATCAGTAAGAGCAAGAAAAGTCATCCCATGCCAGCGTATATCAGCTAGGATACTGCTTGAAAGAGCACTAGGAATACCTATTAAGAAAGCACCTAAGCCACAAATGAGTACGGCTTGCCGACGTTTCCACCCCCATTCGTCCATTAAATAAGCGATTGTAGGCTCCATTGCAGATATTTCTGAGGTAGTTGCTGCTAAAACTACGAGCAAAAAGAACATGCTTGCTAGAAAATGCCCACCAGGAAGGTGACTGAATACCCAAGGGAGAGTATGAAAAATAAGGCCCGAACCTTGATCAGGTTTTAAATCTACAGAAAAAACAATGGTGAAGACAGCGACCGCTGAAAGCAAGGAGACTAGTGTATCCATAAGCACAACAGGATAGCTACTTTTTACTAAATTTTCATCAGGCTTTAAATAACTTCCATAAGTTACTATAGTGCCCTGCCCTATGCTAAGGGTAAAAAATGATTGACCTAGCGCGGCTAAGATAGCAGCGGGAGTGATAAGGCTCCAATCTGGTTTGAGTAAAAATTCTAGCCCTCGCTGAGCATTTGGCATCTTTAAGCCGGTGCCCACTAAATAAAGAAGGACTAAAAATAGTAAGGGCATCATAATTTTGTTACCTCGCTCAATGCCGTTACGCACTCCAAGATATAGAATGCCAATACAGATAAGGAGAAAACAAAAATGAAAGCCTATTCCCCATAGTGGGTTATTCATAAGGTTGCGATGATGATCAGCCACTTGAGCAGCCGAGGTAAAATTTGAAAGATTTCCTTGGACTGCCTCTACCAGATATCCCAGCACCCACCCAGCGACTGCACTATAGAAAGAACTAACAATAAATCCTGTAAAAATGGTTAGCTTTCCTGCCCAGGACCATGCTAATTTGCCTCCTAAAAGGCGGAAAGCTCCGCTGGGACTTGTTTGTGCTGTTCGACCGATTAACATCTCTGCCATAAAGACTGGAAATCCAATCAGGAATAAGCACAATAAGTAAACGATAATAAAAGCAGAGCCTCCATATTGCCCCACAATGTAAGGAAAGCGCCAGATATTAGCGAGTCCAACCGCTGATCCTGCCACGGCAAAGATAAAGCCGAGGCGAGAACCCCATAAAGGTCTTGTCATTCAGTGTTCCTGTTTGTTAACCGGCATTGATCATCTATTCAGCTTGGCAATTTGGCCGCTTATAATCTAAAAGGCGCGGTGTATTTTTTTAGGGTTGCCAAAAGTGTAGCGAAGTCTTTAAATATTTGCATTATAAAATCTATTCGATAGCTGGTAAGTTCAAAGCAGATGGGATGTAATAAACCATTCTAAGAGATTGGCAAGCTACAGTTAACTTTAGATATTAAAAAAGTTTTTCCTTTTGAACACTTTAAGCTTTTTATTATCTTGCCTGTCATCTTCTAATGGCAGAGGGGATAATTTTAGATAGCGGCAGTAAAAAGAATAACTGCATAACTTAAAAAAAATTGCTTTAATTGGGAGTTTGATGATACAATCGGAATTTATGACGTTTTTGTTTTTAATTAAAATGTAATATTAAACATTAACCGGTTTATTTAGGGCAGGTTTTGTTTAGGCATATCTTTCAAGGAGAAAAGTGATGACAAGTTTTAATAGTGAAGTGTCGAGGACGAAGGCTTTAAATGCAGTTAAAAGCGAAGATTCCAAAGAGACGACAGAAATGGAACTAGAACAGCTCGTGTTTCTTCTGCTCACCGAACGACTTAATCAACTCCAGCAAAAAAGCAATGATGAATTTCAAGAATTGAAAAAACGCCAGGAAGAAGTGGTACAGATGCATAAGGTATTAAAGCTGATTAACAGCCAGACTACTGATCGCAGTGAATTATCTTTTGATACCTCGCATGACTTAACTCACCATTTGAAAGACGCTAGAGAGAAATTAGGGATTGATATTCAGGAAGGCTCTATTAAAAACGGTAAAATGATCTATACGAAAGATCAACGTGATAGGTTAATTGATAATATCCGGATGACCATTGACGATTATAATACTAAAAATGATATGCAAATGCAGACTGTCAATCGACTAATTAATGAACGTTATGAATCTTACCAAATGGCTCGCGCTATCTTAAAGCCTATCCATGACGATAAGATGAGCAAAGCGCGTGCTATCATGGGCCGTTAATTGAGGAGGATCATATGCCGTTAGATAAACTTAACTCAAGTTTGGAAAGGACTTGGGAATTAAATACAAATGCCGAAACGCATGGCAGCAGTTACTTGAAAAGGCAAGGTTCTGCACCTGCTGAGGTTCAGCCTTCTCTGTATGCAAGTTCGATTACTTCTTTAAAACCTATTGAAGTTGCTACTCAAGCGGTGCAAAATGAACAACTTCACGGAAAGAAAAATAAAAGTGCCTTTGCCTGGATGGAGAATCTGCGAAATACTTTAATGAGTTATCTAGGAGCTCAGCAAAAAAAGGCTTCTGTACCTGTATTAGTAGAAGCTCAGCAAAAAATGAAGATTTCACTTGAGTCGACTACCCAAGCCTGCGCACTTGAGGAATTAAAAAATAGACCATCCGCTATTCATAAGCAACCTGAAACGATTAAAATAGAAGCTTTAGGAAAACAAAAGAAAGGCTTTTTATACCAGCTAGGTGACTGGATTAAAGAAAAATGGAGTTTTTTTATCGGAAGCTCAAAAGGCAGTAAGCCCGCTGAAAAAATCATTGAGCGTGAGTATTCTTCACAAGCTAAGCCTCTGGTACGCCGTTCTCCTAAAGAGATCGATGAAGATTTTAAATATTTAGATATCACCGTTATGGATCCTCTAAAAGCTATGTTAGCCATATTAGTTAAGCAAGGGGAGCTGCGCCAAGAGCAGGCTACGCTAATCAATCAGCAAATTCTTCACAGGCAGCAAGACTTAAAAGCGCTGCACGCCGAACGTATGCAAATTCAAGCTGAACTTGCTCTGATAGGTAAACGCGCTGGTGTTTTAGAAAAAGTTAGCGTGGGATTAACGGTCACGCAAGCCCTAGGGGGGATAGCCTCTGCTGCTATGGTAGTGGCAGCTGCAGCTACAATAGCTACAGGTGGTGCTGCCGCACCCCTTTTAATTGTAACAGGAGTTTTTAATGGTATGGCAGGAGCAGGCCAAACCTTTAATACTTGGTTAAAAGGTGACACTAAAAATAAATTAAATAAACTTCAAGGTGAGATGCTAGCAAAATCCTCCCAACGCGATGAATACCAATTTCAACTTAAAGTGGATGTTCAAGAGATTAAAAAAGCGCTGGGTTCTTTGATAAGCCATGCGGAAATGGGAAGTGGACTTCTTTCTGCCCAGTATGGTAAATAAATAATAATTTTTGAGGAGAATTAATTATGCGTGAAGATGCAATAAAAGAAAACTATTCCTCTTATGCGCCTCGCGGCCCATTAAGTGAAGACTATCCGTTAGATTTTAAAGCTAGCGATGCCATTCAAGCTACCGAGCGTTACTCTAGCTCAGTCGCATCTTGCAAAGATTTCCCCCTCCCTATTTACGCTGCTAAAGATTTTTTTATTGAATCAGAACAAGAAGCTAATCCAAAAATAGCTGAAATGCAAAAAGCTAAGCAAAAGGAAGCAATTTTAAAAAGAAATAAAAAAAGTTTTTGGCAACTTTTTAATAAAGAAACCTTAGTTAGCTGGAAAGATAAGGCATTTAACTTTTTTGGAAAAAACAAACTAGCTAACATTAAAAACGCCTCGATAACAGCCCCCTTGACAATCGAGCCGACTAGTGAGCTAGCTCCTGCTAAAATTAACAAAAAAGAGGATATCGAAGCTCACCGTATTAAAGAAATTGAAGATACGCTTGTTGCTTATGAACTAGAGCTACAAAATGCTAATGGCGGCAATATGAAAGCCATGATGGAAATGATGTGCAAAATTTCCATTTTGTTAGGATCCCTTGGTCATCGTTACAACAAGAAAGAGATCGATGATTTATTTAAGCATCTAGAAGTAAATGTGAAAAAAAGAGTGAAAACATTTGAAGGTGGGCGTGCTTGGACCTATGTTTCCGTGTTTCTACAAGGGACAGGAGCTGCTCTTTCCTTTGCTCCTTTAGGGGGTCAAATACTAGGAGACACTTCGATGCTTGGTAAAGTCTTAACAAATTTAGGACAAACTTCGCAGGGAATAAGTTCATTTGGACATGCTACTAGCAAAATTGGGGACATTGAATCTGAGAAAAAAATGGCTGCTCGTACCGAACATGATCATGAAGGGGAGAAGTTAAAACAGACTCGCCATGACCGTGATCGAAGCATAGAAAAAATTCATCAATCTAGTCAGCAATTATTTGCGATTATGAATGAGCTAGCACGTACTCATACTGAATCAGTGAAGAGAGCTGCAGCTGTTTAATCTTGCTAACGGTGCTGTAAAAGCACCGTTTCTTGCTAATTTCTTTTTTTTATCCGTGGATCTTTATCTAGCTTAATGCTCGCGCAGGTTAATTTGAGGGACCTTATAAAAAGGTTTCTCTTTCTAATATACCCTCTAGTCTAAAGAAATAAAATTTTTAAATTTTTTTCAGCTTGTTAATTTTTTTTATAATTTTATCTAGATACAACTTAAAAAGTGTTTGATATAAATCAAATTTTTTTATAAAGAAAATTATTTATAACAACCTTTAAGGAGTAGCTATGTCAATAGGCAACAATGTTACATGTTTAGAAAAACGGATAGATTACGAAAGAATATACATTCCTCGCATTTGCGGTGCTGTCGGTAGTGAATTTATAAGAGTTATTCCTCTAGTAGGGGGAGTGTTGCATTACCTTAAATCCAGGCAGCTTCTTAGTAAGATTAAACGTTTAGATAAAAATGAGCTAAACGAAAAGAAAAAAATGAAATCTGCTATTCGGTTTCATAATTTAATGGCAGCTGCCCAGTTTGTGCCAGCCTTAGGGAGTGCTGTAGGTTTTGTAGAAGCAGCAATTTTTGCAGCTAGGGGTAAACCACGCAAAAATAAGAAAAAGCAGCTAGTTATAAATAACTTAGGCCTTAAAATTAATGGCCCAGAAAACGGCGATTCGCTTGCTCTGGCGCAGAAAGAGCTTGAAAGCACTCAACAAGCGAAAAAGAAGGAAAAGATTAAGCTTAACAATGACCTCTCATCTGCCGAGTACCAAGCTTCTTCTATTGAATCTGCTGAGCAATCTAAAGAGACTAAAATAAAAGAAAAAAATCGCGTAGAGTATACGATCGTTATTATTCGTGAAAAAGCTCTTCACGAAAGGGTAAGAAAAATTGAAAAGGAGATGAAAAAGCAATTAGGTCGGGTCATGATCCATAAAATAACTCCAGACCAGTTAAATACAGATGTTCCTGACCATATGCTAGCCTTTCATATTTACTTTAATTCTGGGCAGCCTGATTTTCCTAAGTTAAATAGACGCCAATCAGAAATAGCTGCAAAATGTAAAAATAATTGCGTATTAGTCTCCTTAAATCGTCGCGATATTGCAGGATATGCGAGTAAAATCATTCACTCAGGTTATATCAAAAAGGGAAAATTAAAGAAGAAATCGATTACCCAACTCTGCTTACAAAATCCTCTTCAAGAGAAGTTGAAAAAATCTACCGTCAAAGCCCTTGGTAAAGAAATGTCAGGAGTTTTCAAAAAATATATTAAAGTAAAAAAATAGCCTGTTTTAATGCATTTTAGTTTTTTTCCAAGTCATTTGTCATTATTACATAAGAATGATAAATGACTTTTCTTCTATCATGAACACCCTTGCTTGGGCTTGCAAATCCTTGCTAGGCCTTGTTCATCAATCTTCCGAACTTTATTCATTAAAGTGTTTGCTCTAGCCAAAGAAAATAAAAGAATTTTTTCATGTTTAATAAAAGCATTAAAGGAAAGAGGGATTTTGAATTGACTCTCTCTTTCTTTCTGTTTTCCAAGGGGAGAACTTCTCATGCAATTATACCTCCTACTGAATGGGATGTTTTTTGCGTAAATAGCTTTTTCTAAAGATCAAAAAATGAATTTATTCTATAGTCTTAGATAGACTAAATTTTAAGGTTTGCTATGAAAATAGATACATTTTCAAACGTAGGTGTTTTCATAGATAATACAGCAGACTATCTACCCTTAATTAGTACTTTAACTAATTTAATGGATATTTTTCAAAAATGTGTTTGCTTACCTTTTAAAAACAAAGAAAGTATATCAAAAAGTCGCTATTATACCCATCTTAACAAGAAAAGCTTTAGACGTTGTCTGATCTTACTGATTCCCATCTTAGGAAATATTTTCATTGGGATGGAAGACTTTACGCCTCGATCTTTCCATGATAAAAAGTTTATCCTTGCCTCAGTGCGCAAAAGAGGCCGTAAACTTTATTTTGCTAGCGAACGACTTAAAAATGATAAAGAGGTAGTCCTTGAAGCTGTCAGGCAGGATGGCTTAGCCCTTAAATATGCCTCCCAAGAGCTTAGAAACAATAGAGAAATTGTTCTTGCCGCTGTCCAACGCAATGGCCTGGCTCTTAAGTATGCTAGCCCACAGCTAAATAATGATCAAGAGGTCGTGCTTTCTGCTGTTAAAAAAGATGGTTTAGCATTCGCAAGCGCTAGCAAAGAATTAAAAAAAGATCATGAAATTATGGTAGCTGCTGTAGAGCAAAATGGCTGGGCGCTTAAATATGCTAGCAAAGAGCTTAAAAGTAATAAGGGCCTAATCCATGCACTTGTCCAGAAAAATGGCTGGGTGCTAAGGTTTGCAAGCAGAAAACTCCAGAATGACAAGGCAGTGGTGGAGGCGGCTGTTTTGCAAGATGGCTGGGCTCTTGAGCATGCTAGCGCCGAACTTAAAAACAATAAAGAAATAGTTCTTCTTGCTGTAGAGCAAAATGGCTTGGCTCTTGAATATGCTAGTCAAAAGCTTAAAAATGATAAAGAAGTGGTGTTTGTGGCGGCGAGGAATGATGGCGCAGCGCTTAAATTTGCTAGCCAAAAGCTACAAAAAGATAAAGATTTCATTCTTGCTACTCTTCAACATAATGGCTTGATGCTAGAGTATCTCAGTGAAGATTTTCAGAATGATAAGAGCCTAGTATTGGCAGCTGCTTTACAGAATGGTTTGGCGCTTAAGTATGCAAGCCAAGAACTCCAAAACGATAAAGAATTAGTACAGGGTGTTGTACACAGAAATGGATTAGCACTTGAGTTTGCCAGCGAAGAGCTGAGAAACGATGCGGACGTTATCTTGGCTGCCGCTATGCAAAATGGATTAGCACTTAAGTATGCTAGTCCAGAGCTTCAAAATAATAAAGAATTAGTACTCCTTATCGTCCAGAAATTTGGCTGGGCTCTTCAATATGCTAGCCCCGCTCTTAGGAGCGATAAGGAGGTTGTTCTTGCTGCCGTTAAGCATTCTAGCCAGTCTATTAAGTATGCTAGCCATAAGCTTCAAAAGGATATGGAGCTTATCGAATTGTCTAGAAGTTAAATGCTCATAAATAATTAAATCTAAAAAAATTTAATTTTTCCCTTTGATATATTATTGGGTCTAGCCAAGCGTAGGATAAGAAAAGCTTTCATTGTCTCGACCAATTTTGATCGTTTTGAAGCTTCTATAGAGCCGATCTTTATTTAAAAAAGTCGATAAACTATAAAGCGCCTTTTCAAGAGTAAGTCTATGTAAAATTTACAATTTTTATATTTTTTTAAGTCGCTGTTTATCCTTTATCGATATACATAGCAAGGCTACCGCATTGAGTAGGTAGGCAGGTATTAAAGGTTTAAGCATTTTTAAAGGATAAAAAAATATTAAAAGATAAGAGGGTTTTTATTTTATTTGCAGTCTTTCAGCGAATTATAAAGCTGAAACGATAGACTATAAATTTCTGGGTAGAGTAGGCCTGAGAAAGAAAATTTAAAGGTTAACCTTGCGTAGCATTAAAATTTAGTTTGAAGAGAAATAATTAACTTGCACGTAGCTCTCTCGGGATCTAATTATTTAAACTCATTTAGATAAGAACTAAAAAAGCTGAATGAAAATGAGCAAGTTGTATTTAATTTCCTAAAAGCCTATTATAGCACGTTTGTTAAATGATAGGTTCATCCTGTGTCTTTATTTCAAATAGCTTTAACTTTTTTTTTAGTTACCAATCCTATTGGAAATTCGCCAACTATTCTAGCGCTAGTTAAGGATTTTGAATTCGAGCATCAAAAAAAAATATTAATGCGCGAAGGCCTAATAGCTTTTCTTATTGCTATCTTCTTTCAGTATTTGGGAGAAATTTTTTTAGGTGTCCTTTTTGTGCATGATTTTGCTGTTAGCATAACCGGAGGCATTTTGCTATTTTTGGTTGCATTACGAATGATCTTTTCCACAGCGCCTTCCACTAAATCTGCAAATCAACGAAAGCAAGAACCTTTTATTGTGCCTATCGCTACCCCTATACTATCGGGGCCTGGATTGATGGCGATTATCATGCTATTTTCTCGGCAAGAAGGTAATAATATAAAGATAACACTAGCGCTTCTTTTAGCTTGGATCTTTGTGCTCCTTATTATTGCAGTAGCTCCTTACTTACACAAGCTTCTAGGTAAAAGGGGGCTGGTGGCTTTAGAGCAGTTAATGGGTATGCTTTTAGCTATGATGTCTGCGGGTATGGTACTTACGGGCCTTAAATTATTTATAGAACACTATAAACATTCATAAGAAGTGAAATATGATAGAAATTCCTTTGTTCACGATGACAATGATTCTTTTTTTGATCATGGATCCTATCGGCAATATTTCTACATTTTTACAGATGGTAGATGAGCTGCCATCTAAAAGAGTAAGATGGTTAGTGGCTAGAGAAATGCTGATTGCTCTAGCATTTATGCTCGTGTTTAATTTTTTAGGAGAATTTATTCTTCACATTCTACAGTTGGATAATCCGACTGTTCAAATGGCCTCATCCATCATTTTATTTTTAACAGCGATTAAAATTTTATTTCCTGCCTCCAATAGTTTGCGGGCAAATTGGCCCAAAGGTGAACCCTTTGTCATACCTTTAGCTGTTCCTCTAATTGCTGGACCTTCATTGCTAGCTACTATCCTTATGCTAGCTCATCTAGAGTCTAGTCAACCCAAGATGCTAATTGCCATATTAATAGCCTGGGTAGTTTCCACCTTTGTTTTGCTATTCGCTCGCCAATTGCAGCGCGCTTTAGGATATAATGGATTAATGGCAGCTGAGAGGTTGACTGGAATGCTGCTCGTCATGTTAGCTGTGCAAAGATGCCTAGAAGGAATCCAAGAATTTATAGCTCTTTTTTCTTAGAAGCACGGGCAATAAGCCGAGAGGTTTAATGAAAAATATTAAGCTACAAATTGCTTATGATGGCACAAACTATTTAGGATGGCAAAAAACCTCTCCAGGACCCACTATTGAAGCTTCTTTAGAAAAAGTCCTTGAAAGAGTTCTTCAGCATCCCGTCACTTTGCAAGCTGCTAGCCGTACGGATGCAGGTGTTCATGCTCATAGGCAAGTCATCAATTTTTTTACCAACAAAGAGCTTTTAAATTACAAAAGCTTTAAGATTAGCTTAAATCAGCTTTTACCGCCCTCCCTTGTAGTCCTAGAAGCTCAAGAAGCCCCTCAAAATTTTCATCCTACTTTAGATTGTATTCAGAAAGAATACCACTATTTCATCTGCAGGGGAGCCGTGCAAATGCCTCAAAATAGGCTTTACTCTTGGCATTGCCCTCGTTTGTCTAAGCTTGCCGAAATGAAAGCGGCTGCAAAATTATTGGTAGGAAAAAAAGATTTTTCCGCGTTTTGTAACTTTAAAAAGCATGTACATTATGCTAGCTTTGTGCGCCAGGTGGATAGGATAGAGATTCAGGAAATATTTCCTGATCGGCTGCTATTTAAGGTAGCAGGTCAAAGCTTTTTATATAAAATGGTACGCAATATAGTAGGCACCTTAGCCTATGTAGGCATGGGAAAAATGCTAGGGTCACAGATACCTGCTATATTAGCAAATCGTGATCGAAGACTAGCTGGCATTACTGCCCCGGCTCATGGTCTTTGCCTCCACCAAGTCAAATATTAGCCTGCATAAAGATTAAAGATATTTCTAGGCTTTTCAGGCCGTGTTTTATAGGATTATATTTAAAAAAATAGGCCTTTAAGGAGGGGTAGGTTGCTGAAGGGATAATTTCCTTTTGAAGGACAGACTTTTGCTTCTTTACCGTCTTATCTTACATAACTGCTTGTGAAAAAAGCGGGAAACTATTCATCTACTTAAAACGGCTTGTTTACTTAAAATTGTCTATTCACATTCTCGCAAGCTTTATAGCTCAGCTAATCAAGCAGACCTTTTTTGTAAACTTTTGGCTGCAATATGCAGGCCAAAAACTAAGAGGGCTCCACAGACAGTAAGTCCTAAGGCCAGCCATGTTTCATAAGAAGTCCATGGGGGTAGGATAGGCTCAAGGGTCTCTAGCTGAGCACCTTTTTCAAGATGGAGAGGTAAAAGAGCATATTGATAACTCCAAAAAGGCCATACTGCTTTTATGGCGCCAATCATAAAGCCTGTTAAGGAAGCGATAGCTAAATCATGGTGCTTATCTAAAATCCAGCTTATAAAGCGTGAGAAAAAAAGGGCGCCTAAAAAAATACCTAATAATAAGTTGGCTAAAATAAGAAACGAGGGTTGATCAAAATGCCCATTTTTTAAGCTACTAGAAAAATCTGCTAAAGCTCCTACCGCAAGGGTATACATGCCTAGAATAGATAAAAGATAGCTTCCTGATATTCCCGGCAGAATCATGGCACACACAGCCAAAGCTCCGCAGAAGATAATCCATGGGTCCAAACTTTTACTCTTACTATTGGGGAGAAAAAATTCTAGGGGCCCCCAAGTGGCAAGCTTATAGCTGTAGGCAAGCGTTGTAGGTGGAATCGCCTCTTTAGCTAGCATGGCGGAGAGCATTGAGGCAGGAACTGCTTTTAACGTGTGGGTAGAAAAATCATAATTGCGCAAAGGCTTATCAGAAACGATATTATCAATTTTGATATCATAAAGGTCATCAGCATTTGATGAAGATATCATGGAAGATGATTGAGTTAGAAAAAAAGCTAGGCTAGCACTGCTTGCAAATAAGAAGATTAATGGCAGGGTCCAACGCTTGACTTGACCCATACATAGTAAGGTGGCAGCAATAATCAATCCAAAAAAAGTGGCATAGAGTAAGGAACGATAAGTTTCATGATTTAAAAGGTAGGAAACTAGGTGCGCTAAGCAGAGCATAGCTAGGATAATGCCTATTAACAATCCTAACAAAAATTTCCAAGCAATAAGATTAAAAAATTTTCGAAAATGACCTTTTAATAACGTTTTAAATGCTAAGCGATTAAGAGTTTTTAAACTATAAAGAAAATCTTCGTAGAAACCCATGATGAAGGCAATGGTACCTCCAGAAATGCCAGGAATAATGTCTGCTGTTCCCATGCATAGTCCCAAGCAAATTAAGCATAGCCAACCTCTTGCTGCTGCTAAAGGCAGCTTATGAGAAGGCTTAAGCAGCAATATGGACATGATTAGATGACTCCAAAGTACCGTGCCGTGAACCAAGCCGTAATGATGAGCAAAATAAAAGCACTTATCCAGATGGCATTAGGAAACCATTTGACTCCCGCTCCTGGATTTCCACGGACTTCAAGCGTTCCTATTCCATAAGCAAATTCTTGCGCTTCTGGACGCGAGAAGATGGCTGGATTCTCTCGAACAATTTTTTCCCCATCGATGCCTAGAAAAGCTGCATATTGACGAATGAATCCTTGAGCATAAACAGGGGAATTAAGTTTATCAATTTCCCCCTCTTCAATAGCTTGAAGATGGGATATGCGAATAGAGGTCGCATTCTCAATTTCTTTGAGAGAGAGGTTAAGCTCCTTACGGCGCTGCTTAAAAATTTCACCCATTTGAATAGATTCTTCTCGGATTTTCATATGTTAGGTAACGATCTTTACAAGATCAACCTTCTCCTTATGTTGACAGTTATCAAAACTACCTTTTATACTATAAAATTAATAATAACTCAAGTTAATGCATGACCGATTCATCTCCCTCTGGCAAGTCCACTACCTTTGTCACCCAATTAGACATAAAAATAGCCGATAAGCTAATGCAAGATCTTATAAATCAGGGTTTTGAGATAACAAAGCCTCTTTATACTCTATTTTCTGCCAAAAAGAAAGGGATCAGTTGCACCCTTTACCAATCAGGCAAATTAATGGTTCAAGGGAAAGAAATGGCCTCCTTTATGGAATTTTATCTAGAGCCTCACATTCTGGGGGATTTTAAGTTTAGTTACGCGCATCTAGAGATCGATATAACGGCTCGTATAGGAATTGATGAATCAGGTAAGGGAGATTTTTTTGGACCTTTATGTATCGCTGGAGTGCAAGCTGAAGGCCACGCTATCCATCATCTAAAAACCTTAGGGGTTAAAGATTCTAAGTCTTTAAGCGATCAATCCATTATAAAAATTGGCAATAAGATTCGCGCCGAATATGCGCATCATATAGTGAGGATAAACCCGGCTAAATATAATGAATTGATGATCCAGTTTAAAAATCTCAATCATCTTTTAGCTTGGGGACACGCTACCTCTATTGAGCAGCTTGCAAATAGGACCGGTTGTCAAAATGTAATTATCGATCAGTTTGCAGATGAACGAGTGGTCATTAGAGCCTTACAGCGAAAAAAAATGGAGATTAACCTCACACAAAGGTACCGAGGAGAAGAAGATTTAGTAGTGGCTGCTGCTTCCATACTTGCCCGCCAAACATTTGTGGAAGCTCTTGATCAATTATCTGAAAAATATAAGATAGAGATTCCTAAAGGAGCATCTATGAAAACAATTGAGATAGGAAAAAAGCTTGTACAAACTTACGGCAGCGAAGTGTTAGAACATGTGGCTAAATTACACTTTAAGACTCTAGATGCTATTATGAAAAATTAAGTAAGCCATAGAGAAGTTAAAAAAGCTAAAGGCTACGAAGAGGGGAGAGCTTTTCTTACTACAGGAATAAATATATTTGTTAATGCCCTAACTTTTACTTGTCGATTTCTTTTTGCCTAAAAAATTAAAGGGTAAAAAGGGATAGCTTCTAAGCTTTAAAGAATGTATAAAAGGTGTTGAATCTAAAGGGTAGACAATTCTTTATAGAAGATGGTTTTAGATAAAGAAAATAAGCCCTGTTTTTTATCATAGGTATCTCTTACTCCAGATGATGAAAGTAGGCTTTTTTTGATACGGAAAGAGTAAGCCGGCACTAAAAAGTGTGTTTTTAAAAATTAATTTCAATTAAGTCTAATAAAAATTAAAAAATCGGGGAGAGCTAAAAAAGAAATGATGGGCAGCTTAAACGTATGTGGATTTATTTTTTTATCCGCAGGATATCACCTATGCTAAAGCAATTACGCATTAAAAATATCATACTTATTGAATCTGCAGAAATAGATTTTGCCGAGGGCTTTAACGTTTTATCGGGTGAAACGGGATCAGGAAAGTCTGCGATCATGAACGCTATTCGCTTAACTGCGGGAGAGCGAGCAGAAACAGGGATAATTCGTAAAGGCGCTGATAAAGGTGTTGTGGAGGCTGTTTTTGATATAAAAGGCTTGGTAGAAGTAGAGAATTTACTGGAATTAAGCGGAATTGATAGAGAAGAGGGTGCAGAGCTTTATATACGTCGCGAGATTTTTGCTACCGGTAAAAGTCGTGCTTTCATAAATCATCAGCTAGCGCAGTTAAGCTTGTTACGTGCTCTATCTACCCATTTGATTCATCTCGTTGGGCAACATGCTAATCAAGATTTACTTTCTTTAGATCGCCATCGTGAGCTACTCGACCTTTTCGGTAATATTAAAGAGGAAGTGGCAGCCTTTTCAGCTAGCTGGGAAGAAGAAAATGCCTTGCAAAATGAATTAGAGCAATTAATAAATAACGAAGCTCAAAGATTGCGCGAAATGGAAGTCTGCCATATGGTACTTGAAGAATTAGAAGAAGCTCATTTAAAGGTAGGAGAAGAGGAGGAACTCTTTAGCGAATACACCCTTTTAACGCATGCAGAAGAATTGGGTACAAAAGTGCAGGAGGTCTGCCAAGTATTGGATGGTGAAAAAGCGGCCCTACTCCCTCATTTGAATCGTCAACAGCATGTTGTAGGCTATTTAGCAAGCCTTGATCCTGCCTTAAAAGACCTTTCTGAAGCTTTCCATAATGCCGTTTTAGAGCTCCAAGAAGTAGCAAGCGCATTAACTCTTTACCAATCGCGCTTAGAATATAACCCTGTGCGTACCTCCGAGATAAATGAACGCTTAAAATTAATTACCCGTTTGAAGAAGAAATACGGGCCTACTGTAGAAGACATGCAAAGCTTTGCAGAGGAAAGTAAAAAAAAATTGCAAGTTTTAGAAAATGCGGATAATAGAATTGAAGAGCTAAAAGACAAACTTGAACTTGCTAAAACGAAAAATAATCAGAGAGCTTCGCAATTATCGGATAGCCGTCGAAAGGCTGCGGTAAGGTTAGCTGCTGCTTTGAAAAAGGAGTTATGTTCTTTGAATATGCCAAAGGTAGATTTTCAAATAGATATCCATCCTTCTAAGAGAAACCGTTATGGAGATGATAAAATAGAATTTTTCCTGCTTCCGAATCTTGGAGAACGTCGTATTCCTATCAAAGACTGTGCAAGCGGCGGAGAGCTATCTCGGGTCATGCTCTCTTTGCAAACTGTTTTAAGTGATAAACAACGTATCCCTACGTTGATATTTGATGAAGTGGATTCAAACATTGGAGGCGCAACAGCAGCAATCGTGGGAGAAAAACTTAAAGCCATTGGCAAAGACCTGCAGGTATTATGCATTACTCATTTTCCTCAGGTCGCTCAACATGCTGATTATCACCTTCAAATCTCTAAAAAGGTGGTAGGAGATCGGACAGTAACCTTTGTCAATTTATTAGATGCTTCTACCCGCAAGCAAGAACTTGCACGAATGACAGGTAAGGCCACCTAAGCTTTGAAGGGATTAGGCTCTAGATTAACTGCGACGAAAGCAGCAGGACCTGCAAAATAAAAGCTTCTTAAGCGTTGTTAAGATAAGTTTCTACAAAGAAGGAGTTTAATCTAATGAAATACACTCTGCAAGAAGCTAAACCTGTATGCACACATATCTTACAAGCAATGCTATAACTAGCAGCTAAAAAACTCTTATGGGCGGCAAAAGCATCAAGCCCATGCCTACTCTTATCATTTTTGCTTAAGAAATCACCCCTGTACGGTTGAAAAAAGCATTATCTTTTAAAAACTGACTTTTTTGAAAACAGGTTTTTTATCAGAAGATAAGTTTTTTTATCCAGGTGCTTGAGGGGAAGGATCTTTTGCCTTAGCTACTTTTTTAAATAAATAGATGTAGCCATTTCTATTCGAGGCCTGCGCTTCCGAGAGGGTAAAGGAAGCTATATGATCTTTCAAATCATCAGCATGATACCATTGAGATTCTCCACTATGGGGATTAACTCCCATAACATTTGCCTTGTAATGGCCTGCATTTAAAGTTCCTTCTTGTAAGACAGCTCCTACTAATTCATATTCGTAATCTTTATCTGTTTGCTCTTTAAAAGCTTGGGAGAAGTTAATGCGATGGTTGTTAGGGAAGTTTAGAGGGGTGGAAATTTTTCTAGATTCGTAATGCGTTTGGGGATAGGAGGGAGGGATGAGCTTTTCCTCTTTTAGCATTTCCAGCGCTGCTTTCTTTGCCTCTTCTTTACTGATGTAGCTTGCTCTATCCTTTTTAATTAATTGTTTGGCCCTGTTATTAATAAGTTGTTCATATTTATCTTTTCTCTGGGTGGACACAAAATATTTATAACGTTTTACATGCACAAGAATAAACCCACGCTCTTTAATTTCTACTAATCTCTCTTGCTCACTATATTGGGTTACTGTTCTCACCTCTCCATTTTCTTCTCGATCAAAAGAGCACCCAGGCTCTTTATCAAATACTTGTGGGCTATAAGCTTCATTTAAAACTTCTTGAAAATTTGTGTGGCCCGTAGGAATTAAAAGCCTTAAAATTGATGTACTATCTTCTCGGAAATGGGATATATCCTTAAAAATGGTCCCAGGTAAACCTTTGATTTCTTTTTCAACTTTAAAAAAAGGTGAGGAAAGATAGGAAAAGAGTGCTGTTATAAAAACATCAGCATCGTATTGCGCGCCTCTATTTACGAACTCAGCATCCAGCAAGGGAGTAGCTTTTTCTAGGCATTTTGCTGCTGAAGTGATGGCATCTTGATTGCCTAATTGCAACGCTTCACTTAGCAGATGAATGGAATCAAGTAAAAGTGTTGGATCAATAGGCTCTGAGGGCAGCTTAGGCTTTTGAATTATCTCTTCTATTTCAACCTCAGGAGCCTTAGGAAAAGCAAGGTTTTCCATAACAGGTGGCACAGGCTCATTGTCTTGAGGTTTTACAGGTGGCGCAGTGGCATGGTCCGCGGCCTGCCATCTCTTTTTTTCTTCCAAATAAATATCCCAAGCTTCTTTTTCTACTTCATAGCGTTGAAAAGTTCTTCGATATTCAGCTTCAGCTCTTTTTTGAGCTAATGAATAAGCTTTAAGTTCTTTTCTAAAGTTTTTCAAAGCTTTAAGTTGGTCGAGCAGCAGTTGTTTGCGTTGCTCACATTTAGTCGGGTAATTTAACAAGCACTCATTATATTCATCCATTTCCTTATTGTAGGTGTCTACTAATATAGAGCGTTCTTGGTATTTTTCTGCTACCAACTGATGAAATGAATCGCCCATCGCCCATACTAGCTGGATAGCAGCATGAAACCAGCAATTATTTTTTTTATTCTTAAAAACTGGGGGCATGTTCAATGTTTTTTGAACTCTTTGGCCCTTAGCTGTTTCTAGGCTATTTTTTACCTCTTGTAGGAAGTCAGCAAATTCGCTTTCTATTTTTACAGGGAGAACCACCTGCTGAGGAGATCTTATAAGTTCTAACTTTTTCTGGGCGGTCTTTAAAGTATTTTTCCATGCACTTATTTTGTTGTCAGTCTCGCCTTCTTTTAAGGAAGCAGGTAGATTAGAAATTTTATCTAAGAGGTTATTAATCTTAGAGTTTGTCTTTTTTAAAGCTTCTTTATCTACCATGGAGTCAGTCTCTAGCAGCTCGACCTTTAACCTCAGCTGGGAAACATTTGCCTCCAGCTCATCTAGAAAAGATCTTTGAGCAAGAGGATTTTCTATTATAGGTGGTGCTTCCTTACCTATTAAGGTAGAATTCGTAGGATGAGGAAAGATTTGCATTTCTTGGCTTACGCGTCTTCCAATATATTCTTCGTCATCATCTTCCACGAATTCATCGAAATCTTCATGAGAATCTTTAAAGCAGCACCTAAAAACGTTAAAAATTTTGCTTGGTATAGACTTCAGCCAGGTAACTATTACATTGAGTTTGTGGCAAAGCTTTTCCCATAAAGTCATTTCCTTTATTTTTGGTAAAGCAATTTTATCTACTCTTTGTGCTTGTTGATTCGGCACTTTCCTCTCTTCCGTGTTAGAAATAGGGTTGACAAAAGGAGGAGGAGCCACCGGAGGAAGGGAAGGAAAATCTTTATTCATAAGAGATACCACTGCTAGGTTTACAATTAGTATAGCAGGCGATTTTTAAAAAGTAAATTAAATATACATAAAAAACCTTTTAATGAATAAATTTATTTAGCTTTGCCTAAAGCATACAGCCTTATGTTCTTTGCAAGCTAAAAGAACGTAATTAGGAAAACTCTAGAGAGGAAATAACTATAAAGGTAAAGTTAGCAGGTCGGTTTTTTTCTGGTAGTGGGAGGCTAAAATAGCATGAACTTTAAATGCCTAGGGATATTAAAAAATCAAAGGAAACCAATTTTATCTGCTAGGAGAGCAATAGCTAAAAAGCTAGCTAGCTGCCATAAGATAATCAGTGGATTGGCTTTAAAAAAAACTAGTTGGGCATATAATTTTCCACCTCTTATTTTTCTACTTAAAATTAAGATTTTGCTAAGGGTATGAGTGTATAAAGATTGGCTCCCACGTGTACAAATTAAGCTTTGCCAAAAATATTTTTAATTTAGTGGGGTTTAAGTGTACGGATGAAAAAATTTAGATTTTTAGAACAAAGTTTTCTTTCCTTTTAACTTTTAAGAGTTAATGCGTGCTAGGGTTTCTTGGAGTCGCTCTTTATGCATCCTATACCTAATAAAGAGCTTGTTTTTTACGAGGAGAGCCCACTTAAGAGAAAGGTTGACTTTTTCGTTATACAGATAGAGTTTCTTCAAAAGCTATGGATATACATCCTAGGATAAGCAAAGGGGCAAAAGTGTGCTTGTGCTTTAGAAAAGCTGGGAAATAAAAGGCCAACAAAATACAGGGAGAGAAAACTGTTGCTAAACAAGAAAAAAAATTTATTAGATAAGGTGGATAGGAAAATTGGCCCCTCAAGGTTTTTGAAGTAAAAGCAAATTTTTAGCTATTAATGAGTTAATTAAGCTTTTTTTTGAGTAGAACAGCTGAAAAAGCTGGCATCTGTAATAATGGCTGTTCAATCCACGGCTCTTGTCCCTCCTCATAAAAATCATAGGGAGAGGGGTTAGCCGTGTTAATGATTAATTGCCAGCATTGATCCTTCTCAAGCATAGGGATGAAAATTGTTTGAGGAATATTTTGTGCATTAAAAGCACAATAAAGAATTGCGTTTTCTTCTCTAGCAAGCAAAGTAAAAGCTAAAAATTGTGTTTCTTTATCCCACTCTATTTTTTCTCCGTCAGTTCCTCTCCAGAAAATATCCTGCTCGTTTAAAAATCTTCCTTGTTGCAGAGCGGGGGTTTGCTTTCTAAATTTAATCATTAAGCGATAAAAACGGTAAAATGCTGCATTCTCTTGAAGTTTATCCCAAAGGAACCAATTAAGCTCATTATCTTGGCACCAAGTATTATTATTACCCTTTTTTGTATGAGCATATTCATCCCCCATTTGTAACATGGGAATTCCTTGGGACATCATTAAAGCTAAATGAAAATTACGCAGCTGCCGTTCCCTTAGATCGTTAATATGCAAATCCTCCGTGGGCCCTTCTAGACCACAGTTCCAGCTTTCATTCTGGTTGGTACCATCCTGGTTGTTTTCTCCATTTTCTAGGTTATGCTTATGATTGTAGGCGACTAAATCGTAGAGAGTAAATCCATCGTGGGCCGTTATAAAATTGATGCTGCTTAAAGGTGAATGAAAGCTATAAATATCTTGAGAACCTGCTAGGCGAGAGGCGAACAGATCTTTTGTGTAAGGCGTTCCTTTAATAAAGCGCCGAACAGTATCTCGATAAAGGGCATTCCATTCACTCCATCGGTTTTTTTTAGGGGAAAATGTTCCTACTTGATAGAGGCCAGCAGCATCCCAAGGTTCAGCAATTAAAATTGTTTGCGAAAGGACAGGATCATAAGAAATCGCTTCGACAATAGGAGCTGTTTCAAGAACTTCCCCTTGCATACCACGGTTAAATATAGAAGCCAGATCAAAACGAAAACCGTCTACGCGCATTTCTACAACCCAGTACCGTAAAACATCCAGAATAAAATGCTGAAGAATAGGATGATTAGTGTTGAAAGTATTCCCACAACCTGTAAAATTCATGAATCTGTTTTCTTTATCTTTCAAATAATAGGTGTTACAATCAATGCCTTTAAAAGAGGTAAGGGGGCCATCTTCATTCCCTTCATTCGTGTGATTAAGAACAATATCCAGGATCACTGCTATGCCTGCTTTGTGAAAAGCTTTTACCATTTTTTTAAACTCCTGTAAAGCTGCCCATGGAGCAAGGCTGAATGCATAACGATTCATAGGAGCAAAAAAGTTGATAGAGGAGTATCCCCAATATTGAAATAAATTTTTTTGAAGAGAAAGATGAGGGAATGGGTATTCACATTCATTGAATTCTTGAATGGGAAGTAATTCAACAGCATTAATGCCTAGCTGTTGTAAATAAGGAATTTTTTCTATCATTCCTAAATATGTTCCGGGTGCCTTGACTTGGCTGGAGGGATGTTGAGTAAACCCTCTCACATGCATTTCATAAATAATCAAGTTTTTATGCGATATTTGGGGTTTTTTATCATCTTCCCAGTCAAATTTTTCTTCAGGATAAAGCAGCCCTAAAAAAAGAGGATGATCTTTGTTAGGCGCCAGGCGCCTAGCTCCCCAAATTTTAGGAGAAATAACAGCTTTAGCATACGGATCTAATAGATAGCTGAAGGCGTCAAAATATTTATCGGGGCCTCCTAGCTTATAAGCATAACCTAACGGCTTGCTAAGAGTAGTCGCCAGAAAAAGGTGCCAGATATCGCCCGTTTTATTTAGAAGAGGATCCAAAGAGAGTTCTATAAAGGGTTGATTAGTGGAAGAATCGAATAAAGCTAAAATGACCGATGAAGCTTTCGATGAAACTAAAGAAAAGTTAATTCCATCTTGTTGCCAAGTAACTCCCAAGGGAAAAGGGCTCCCAGCTCCAACTTTATAATTAAAAGTATTCATTCCTGCATTTTATAAATATAAAGGTAATTTTATAAAATGATTTTTTTAAAACCCAAAGGTTTAAGGGTAAAGAAAACCTAGCTTGGGGGTCCAAGGGGAGTAAAGCCTTATAGAGAAGATAGGATGCTGGAGCCTGGAAAAGTAAAAACTTAGCCTTTTTTAGGCTTTATTGGTTGGATTTATAAAAAAATAAGGGGGTGATGAATTGTAAACTGCCTTAGAAACATAGAGAGGTGTAAATAACCAATTTTTTTACTAAGCACTTGATTTTAAGAAACTTAAATAATTCTCTAGGTTGGTTAGATGTTCTATAGCTTCAAGGGTTTTTTCTGCTTGCTAAAATTAATTGATTCTTATTGCTAAACAAGAATATAATTGAGTTAATGAAGCTTAAAGTTAGATCAGGAGAGTAGTAATCTCTCAAAAGGTCTTTGCTTAATAAGTGATGCCACCTTGGTTTAATGATAGGATAAATAAAAAATTCGCAGAAATGTCCTGAGGAGGTTTTAACATGTCTTTTGAAAATGCGAAGGAAAATCTCAAAGAATTTGGTAAAGAGTTAGGCCTTGAAGGGCTTGAATTCGATGAAAACAATACGTGTATATTAGGGATAGATGACGAATTTTCATTGCATCTTACCTATGAGCCTAATTCAAAAAGGCTATATTTGTACTCACCTCTACTGGATGGCCTTCCAAAAGATAATAAAACCAAGCTACGTCTTTATGAGCGTTTGCTTGAGGGCTCGATGCTTGGTGGCCAAATGGCTGGAGGCGGAGTTGGAGTAGCTGTTAAAGAAGAACTCATTTTGATTCACTGCACCATCGAAATGGAGCATGCTGAAGGCAATAGATTGCGCGCTTTTGCTCCTTTATATGTTGAAACTGTTGAAAAATGGCGCAAGACATGCCAAGAAGTATGCGACGGACGCGATGAAGCACTTCAGCCTGATTCACCTTCTTTATTAGGAGATCTATCAGATGGACCTTCCATGGGACCCGGCGGGAAAACCCCAGGATTTATCAAAATCTAATCCTAGATATACCGCAAGGCATGTAGGTGTCTTGCGTATACCTGTTTTTAGGTGCTTTGCAAAATGTCTGTTAATTTTCTCTATTCTCTAAAAACTTTCCTTTTAATGTTAAAGCTTCCTTAGCTTCAGATGCTTATTAGCAAGCTTCCTTGTAAAAATTATTAAAAATACATTTTCTTCCCCTCTTAAAAGAAGGTGCATTTTTGTTGATTTTTCAAAAACTATTTAAGGGGACACTTAACTGAAAAGCTGTTTTTGATTTACAACAGCTCAGATCAAAAAAAAAGTTTTACTTTATATCGTGAATCTTTGGAGCAGTCCTTAATTTTTGCCTTGATTTTTGCTCGATTGATACTCTATTGTATAGATTAAAATAAAAGTATCCTTGAAAAGGTACAATATGAACAAAATTAGCGAGGTTTAATAAAATGATTATCATTGAAATCGCAGGCCATTTAGGGACAGATCCCGAAGTTCGTTTTACACCAGGTGGCCAAAAAGTTACTATGTTACGCTTGGCAACGAATACTCGTAAAAGTGGGAAAGATGAAACAGTTTGGTGGCGTGTGACCATTTGGGGAGAGCGTTTTGATAAGATGATGCCTTATATAAAAAAGGGTAGCGCACTTATTGTAATTGGCGAAATGGGCAAGCCTGAAATCTATACAGATAAAGAAGGACGTCCTCAAGTATCTCTTGATTTAACAGCAGAAATGATTCGCTTTAGCCCCTTTGGTAAAGCAGACCGAGCTGGTCAAGAGCCCTCTGGTCAAGCCTCTTATGGCCAAGCTTCTACTCCTTCTTCCTACACTAGCCCGAGTGCTTATTCTGAACCCTCTTATACCTCTCAATCGACAGGGAATACAGGCTATTCTTCCTATCCTGGCAATCAATCAAGTTATAAGCCGGCTCCTAATGTGCCCGATGATGATAATATTCCCTTTTGATCCAACTAAGGATGGCGTGAATGCGTTTTTTTTCCTCCTCTAATGAAGATAGCAAAAAATTTGAGCTGCTTGTTTTACCTTTTTGGCAAGGGAAAAAGCAAGCAGAAAAGGCAGCTCAAATCGATCGATATGCTTTTCATTTTGCTCCCCTTATGATGCAAGATTTTTCCGCAAAAGAAGGTGAAATTCTGGTAGCCTATGATACCAGCACCAAGGAGGGCAAAAGGCTTGCTTTGATAGGGTTAGGAGCTAAAGAAAAAATTGATACAGAAAAATTACGCCGTATATATGCTAAGTTAACTCACTTATGTCATCAAAAAAATATCAAAAATATTTGCCTCTTTTGCCCCCAGGTAGATACTTTAGCAAAAGATGCCCTCCTTACTGGTATAGCGGAAGGAATTTTATTAGCTAATTATAATTTTGATGAACTTAAGCAAGTCACCAAAGCTGAGCATTCTGTATTATTGCAGCAAGTGACCTTTATCAATCTATCTAAGCAAGAGCTAGCGATTGCGCAACGCTGTGGTAAAATTGCTGAAGGTGTTTACATGGCACGCGACTTGGTAAATAGGAATGCCGATGAGGTTACCCCTCAATACTTATCTAGCTTTGCAAAAGCTCTTGAAAGTAAGCTTCCTCATGTGAAAGCGACTATCCTTAATAAAAAGCAGATAGAAAAAGAGAAATTAGAATTACTTTTAGCTGTGAATAGGGGCTCAACCAGCGATCCTGCCATGATTATTTTGTCCTACCAAGGCCATCCCCTATCTAAAGAACATACAGTATTAATTGGTAAAGGGATCACCTACGATACCGGGGGCCTTAATTTAAAACCTGTAGGCTCAATGGAAACGATGAAAGCTGATATGGCAGGAGGTGCGGCCGTACTAGGCGCTCTCTATGCTGCAGCTTCTTTAGGGCTTGAGGTTAATCTAACGGTAGTAGTGCCAGCCACAGAAAATAGTATTGACTCTAATAGTTTTAAACCAGGGGATGTCTACAAGAGTTGCAAGGGATTAACAATTGAAGTTAATAACCCTGATGCTGAAGGTCGCTTAGTCCTTGCAGATGCGATCACTTATGCCATTAAGTATTTAAAACCCACTCGTCTTATCGATGTTGCTACCTTGACGGGAGGCATTGATGTGGCTCTTGGTCCCGAAGCTTGCGGCCTGTTTTCCAATAATGATGACCTTGCAAATGCTTTAATGCGCTCAGGCTCAAAAACGTTTGAAAGAGTCTGGCGTTTACCTTTGTACGAGGAATACCACACTTATCTAAAATCAGATATTGCGGATATGAAAAATAGTTCCGGCCGTTCTGCTAGCTCTATTACCGCAGCTATGTTTTTACAAGAATTTGTGGAGAAAACTCCTTGGGCTCATTTGGATATTGCAAGCACGGCATTTTTCAGTGAGAAAAAACGCTACCATCCGAAGTATGCTACAGGGTTTGGGGTGCGATTATTAATCGACTTTCTTTCTGCAAAAAACTGAGCTAAAAAATACTGGGGCGGATAGCTTCTCAAGTTGCTTGTGAGGCTTTCTATAAAATTTTCCTCTCCTTCCTTCTCTGAAGAATTGGTTTCAATTTTTCTCTGTAAACTTTTTTTCAGCCTTTTCTCTCTCATAAATTTTTTTGTAAGTCCTTCTAACTTTATCTTTACCGTCCTCTTTTTTTATAGGCTACCTCTTAACTTGGAGACCATTCGATAAAAATCTTTTTCAAGCATACTCTACAAAAAATCTAAATAGATAGATCAATGGAAGTCTTAATGAGGCGATATTATGCCGAGCCTTCGATAATATAATTTTTTAGTTTGCCAGCTAATGCGCATGGTAAATCTACCCTAATTAAAACATCATTTTCTTCATAATCTTGATGGATAATATTGCCTAAACGCATGACTTCACTCACTTTATGGTATTCAAGCTGGGGGATTTTTAAGGTGACTGAAGTACGTCTTCGATTGAGCTCTTGAATCATCTGCTCTAATAGATCTTCAAAGCCGATTTTATTAAGGGCAGAGATGCAAACAGATTTGGGATAAAGAATGCGTAGGCGTGTAATTTTCTGGGGATCATTACATACATCCATCTTATTAAGTACGGTAATGATGGGTTTATTTTCAGCATTCAGTTCTTTTAATACCTCGTAAGTGGTGGCGGCTTGCTCTTCAGCCATAGGGTGGCTAATATCTACTAAATGGAGGAGAATATCTGCTTGCAAAGCTTCTTCTAATGTGCTTTTAAAAGCAGCAACAAGTAAGTGAGGGAGTTTGCGTATAAAGCCCACCGTGTCAATCAATAAAATTTCTTGATTATTAGGTAATAAATATTTACGTGTAGTGGTATCAAGAGTAGCAAAAAGTTTGTCTTCGACAAAAACTTTAGCATCCGTTAAAGCATTAAGAAGCGTAGATTTACCCGCATTTGTGTAACCTATAATGGCGAAAACTGGAATTTCTAATCGAGTGCGAAGAGTGCGCTGTGTGAGGCGATTAGCTCGTACTTCATGAATTTCATTTTGAAGGCTATCCATCTGTTTTTTTAAAATTCGCTTATCAATTTCGATTTGCTTTTCACCTTCCCCCTTGAGGTAGGCTCCTCCGCTTTTACCTCCTGTACCCGCTTGGCGCGATAGATGAGACCATAAGCGTTTTAAACGTGGTGCTTGATATTTAATTTTAGCTAGTTCAATTTGTAGACGCGCTTCTTTAGTGTGTGCTCGTTGGGCAAAAACTTCCAAAATCACTCCCGTACGGTCTATAACAGGCATTTTAAAAATATTTTCCAAATTGCGTTGCTGGCCTGGTGAGATTTCATCATCAAAAATGACTAAATCTACTTTTTGCTCTTGTGCCATCCGCAAAAGTTCTTGTAATTTACCTTCCGTGACAAAAGTAGAGGCATCATATTTACGCACCATACAAGGAACTTTAGCGTTAACATGAATGCCATAAGTTTCAGCTAGTAAGGCTAGTTCATCCAGATGCTCTTCGCAGATTGTGCGAAAGTTAGATCCTTTATAAACAGAAACAAGTAAAGCTTTTTTAGGCTGCTGATATTCGTCTTCCGAGGATTCTAGGATTTTTGGTTTAATAGAGGGCATACATTTACTCTTTATATTGAGGAGGTTAAGGGGATTTCAAAATCAATCTCTAAGCCATCGTAAGCTAATTGATAGTTTGGTGGAAGCTTGGAATTAGTATAATCATGCTCCAGCTCATGAGCGATGTGAGTAAACCATGCTTGGTCAGCACCCACTTTGGAAGCAAAATCTATCGCTTCTTGAACATTGAAGTGTAAAGGGGAGGACTGCTGACGCAGACAGCTTACCACTAAAGTCTCTACTCCTTGCAAATCTTCAAAAATAGTTTGAGGGTAATGGCGGATGTCAGAAATGTAGGCAAAATTGCCTACTTTAAAGCCATTGACTAACATGCCACCTTGCTGGTAGGTTACATAATGAATAGGTAATCCTAAAAAATTTACTTTTCCTCTTTCAGACTTTAGATAATGCAAAACAGATCGAGTCGTTAATTTTTCTGTGGAAGAAGTTTTATCAAAAGCATAGGGGAAACGCATTTTTAGCTCCTCTGCTGTAGCTTCAGCCAGTAGGCAAGGGATAGGCTGCTTGGAACGAGCATTAAGGATCCTAAGCTCGTCAAATCCTCCTGTATGATCATAATGAGCATGCGTTAAGATTAAGCCATCAATCTGTTTAATATGATGGTGAAGCATCTGAGTGCGAAAATCAGGACCACAGTCGATGACAATTTGTTTATCATGGATTTTAATCAGCCCAGAGGAGCGTAAGCGTTTATTGTAAGGGGATTCTGAACGGCAAACTGCACATTCACAACCAATTACCGGTACTCCCAATGAACTGCCTGTTCCAAAGAATAAAAATTTGCCTGCAATTTTCATGAAAAAACACTCATAGAAAAATTATAAGTTTTGCCTTTATTAAAAGTTCCCAAGGAAAAGTTTGTGCTTATTATTGAATGAATATAGGCTGTACTCTCTTTATCGTTTGCTAGAAATTTTGCACTAGCTTGGGGAAAGATTTCGCGGCTTTTAAGAATAACAGCGGGCATAGGCTTTTGCATAGTTAGGCTATTTATCTATAGTAATCAAGCAAGAATGCATGTAGCCATCCTGCTCAGATTTGCTTAAAAATTTTATTATTTGCTTTATGGGCGAAAGAATTATGGTTAAAATTCTAATCAGCTTTAAATATAAAAGTTCTTATTATACAGTGTATGAGGAATAATGCAAGATGGCTTATTGTATTTTAACTATAAATCAAATAAGCTCTTGTGCTTATGCGTATAGCTATTATAGGAACAGGTCTATCAGGATTAGCCACAGGATGGTTTTTGCTAAAAAAATTTTCCTGCAAGCAAAGACCTAGTATCACTTTCTTTGACCATTTAGGGGTGGGAGGAGGGGCCTCCGGAGTAGCTGCCGGACTGCTGCACCCTTATGTGGGTGCTACCGCTAAGCTTAATCGTTATGGACTAGAAGGTTTTGAGGCCACAGAGAAGCTGCTAAACCTTGCCTCTGAAAAAATGGGCATGCCAGTGGCCAGCTATAACGGATTTTTGCGGGTAGCTCTTTCACTTCAACAAGAAAAGGATTTTCAGCGTTCAGCTTTTCAGTATGATGATTTGCTATGGCTAGAAGCAAAGGAAGCCAAGCAAAAAATTTCAGGACTGTCTTTTCATCCAGCACTCTTTATTAAAAAATGCATGGCAGTAGATTGCTCTCTTTATTTGGAGGGACTATGGAAAGCCTGCAATGAAAAAGGAGCTGTGCTTGAAAGACAGGAAATAGAAACATTGGATGAATTGAAAGCTTTTGACCATATCGTGTTAGCTACGGGTGCCTTCGTTAATAGGTTGCTAACATCGCAAAAGCTGCCTGTGACCGAAGTAAAAGGTCAGGTTATTGATATTGTGTGGCCTAACAGTTTGGAACCTTTACCCTGTCCTTTAAGCTCACAAGCCTACCTAATTATGAATAAGGGAAAAAATAGCTGCATATTAGGGGCGACTTATGAACGTGGCTTTCAATCAGCGCAGGCTAATTTGAGAATGGCTTCAGAAGAAATTATGCCTAAAGCCCTGGCTTTATTGCCTGCATTAGAAGGTGCGACAGTGTTAAACTGCAGAGCAGGGGTGCGTGCTTCTACTCCTGGTCATATGCCTATCATACAAAAAATAGGAGTAAACGTTTGGGCAATTACCGGCATGGGATCCAAAGGACTTTTATATCATGCTTTATATGCTGAAAAGCTAGTCGATATGATGAAAGAAAGGCAATCATGCCATTCTTTTTAATTATCAAAATATTATATATTGCTGGCTTCTTTCAAATTGCTCGATGATGCTTGAATGGATTTATAAACCTACTCTTGCAAGCTCGGCTAATTTTCTACCAGTTTTTTTATTCATATTTTAAAACTCTTCATTTGTAGCTTAATACGAAGTTAGGCACTTATAGAGAAGTTTTTTGGAGGCCTCTTATCATTAAAACATGGGCTTCAGCCGCAAAGTTAAAGAAAAAAATCACAGCAGGTGTAAGGACGGCAGTGAAAGGTATCATCGTAAAAAACCATTGAAGGATTGCATGTAAAGGGTTGTGGCACGAAAAACATACTGATCCTGTCATCCAAGCGGCTAAAATTAGCAAGCCCGCAAGACACCATAAAGGAAAGGTAGCTATTAGGGACAAGATAATATTACTAAATATATCCCCTCTCATTCTTTTAGATAATATGTCAGCAACTTGTATGCGATTTAAGCCTTTCAAAGCAATCACGGGTGTAACAAAAAAGAGAATGGCCAGGCTTAATATGCATAAAAGCAGAGTACCTAGATTAATTAAAAAGGGACCAAAAGCCAAAATAGCACTGAAGAAGGGGCCTACTGCAGGAATCTCTTCTAGTAAGAAAAAGAGGCCCAAAAGCATCCACAGTAATAGGTAGCTTAAAATAATAGGAATGCAAAAATAAGAAGCTCCAATCATGATCTCCCACGATTTAGCTAATATCTCTGTATAACTGGTCTGCTTTTTTTTTATTTCATCATGATAAATACGAATAAGAACAATCCCTGTGGAAAGCAAAAATCCTGCACAAAGAAAAATAGGTAAAAAAGTTAGACTCATCATCAGCCATTCATTAGCTCCTAGAGCTAGGCCACGAAAAAACACTACCAAGACACCACATAATGCTAAAATGGTAAAGACTAGTAAAAATTTTTTCTTATTAAGAGAGAGGGCTAACGCTCTATTAAACATTAATTGTAAGTCATCGAATGTCATAATTGTTTTTTATCTCATTTCGAGGTTTGTAAAAAATATTTAGTTCCTATGATAGGGATATCTTTGCTTTTATGGCCTTCTCAGTATTCGTAAAAGGTTAGAGCTCAAATGTAATTTTATTCACATACTCAAAATAGCTAGTACTCCAGAAGAAATCAACTCAAGAGGGCCTCATTTATATGGATAGCTGTATAAGCTAATCTCTAAAGGGGCCTTAAGTTATTCCAAATAAGAATTCACTCATCTTCTAGGCTGCTAGATTATGTGTAAACGTGCACCTAGCTTATCTTTCACAAAAGTGCGCTCTTCAATTAGCTCGCTTTCAGAGGCCATAATCTTATTTCTTATCCACTTATGCCAAGGAAGATCTTTTACGATCTCATATGTTTTATCTTCCTTAGTACGACAGGGAAAGGAAAAAACTAGATTTTCTTGAATTCCATAAGGGTTATTGTTGCTAATTACTCCTGAAGAATACCACTCTCCTAGAGGAGTCGGGTTAATAATAGCTTTCATAGCATCAATAGCTGCGCTGGCTGCTGAAGCTGCGGATGATTTTCCTCTGGCGGCAATAATTTCAGACCCTCTTTCTCGTACTCCACTCATGAAATCATTTTCCAGCCAATGCTGGCTTATCGGAAAATCTATCAAAGGCTTATTTTTTATATGCACATGGGTAAAGTCTGGTACTTGCGTAGAAGAATGGTTGCCCCATATCACGGCTCTTGTCACCTCATTGCTATTAACATTTGCTTTTTTTGCTAATAAGCTTACGGCACGATTTTGATCCAAACGCATCATCGCATGAAAATTTTGTTGAGGAATCCGCGGAGCATGGCTGAGGGCAATTAAACAATTAGTATTACAGGGATTTCCCACGACCAGCACAATGACATGCGGGTTAGCGGACTTATTTAATGCTTGACCTTGCTCAACAAAAATTTTACCATTTTCATTGAGCAAATCCTTTCTTTCCATGGCAGGACCCCGTGGCTTGGCACCTACTAAGAAGGCATAATCTATCTCTTTAAAGACCTCATCAGCGTTGCTTCCAATGATTATTTCTCTTAAAAGGGGAAAAGCACAATCTTCAAGCTCCATAGCTACACTCTGGAGAATAGGCATGGCTTCTGGGATTTCTAAAAGATGCAATCCTATGGGCTGAGTAGCGCCTAATAAGTCGCCATTGGCTAGACGGAATAAGAGGCTATAAGCGATTTGCCCTGCTCCGCCTGTGACAGCGATACGTTTCAGAGGTAGAGGCATAAAAATTCTTCTTTCTTGCTATTAAAGAATAAGGGGATTCTAAAAGTAAAGCTCAATTTTGGCTAAGCTAAACTTATAGAGCCAAGGGAGCTTTAAGGACCTAAGGTTGGAAGCTTACCTACATAATTTAAGAAAAATTTTATCTTTGTTACTCTTTTGGGGCTAAAGATAGCTGTGAAGCTGTCATTTCCCTCTATAAGGTACCATCTACAATGGCTTTTTCTCTCTAAGATTTTCCTGGATGCACTCAATATTTTGAGAGAAATTTTTTATAGAGAGTAAAAAATCTTGCAAATCTCCAGCAGTCAATCCATCACTCATTAAAGATTTTATGTTTTCTTTTAAAAGATGGTGTCTATGCCTTTATATATTTAGTTTTGCCATGCAGCTATTCTAAGGCGCCTTTAGTCTCTAAAAGTTGGATTATCTGTTCGTAGTTCATCCGATTTTTTTCGGAAAGATGCTCTTTTGCCCAGCGTAAAGCTGTAATGCCACGGTAATCTTTGGCATTGATATCTGTCGTTTTATCTACCAAAATTTTTACTAACTCTACATTCCCATGCTTTGCAGCATAATGCAAGGGCAACCTTAAGTTTTTATCAGAGATGTTTGCATCCGCGTGATGTTTTAATAAAAATTGGGCAATCTCTCGATGATTTCCTTGTACAGCATAACTTAAAGCGGTGCTTTCGCTATCATCTCTTTCATTAATATGAGGGGTCGCTTTTATCAAAGCTTTAATAACTGGCAAATGCCCTGCCAGAGCGGCATAATGTAAAGGTAAAGCTTTAAAGTGGTCAGTTTCATTAGCATCCGCACCGTGCTCTAATAAGTAATTAACTATCTCAATTTTTCCGCTCTCAGCTGCCAAGCTTAAAGCCGTCTGATCCTTATCCCCTTCTTTGGCATTCACATTTTGAGTTAGTGGAAGCAAAATTTTAACAGTAGATAAAGAGCCTTTCTCAGCAGCATGGTGTAAAGGTAGCTTTCCATCATCATCTTCTTTGTTAACATCCCCCCCTAGGGTGAGTAAGGTTTTAATATCTTTTTTCTTTCCATAATGGCAAGCAAATCTCAATGCTAAAGTTAAGACTTTTTCCCGCTCGTAGGCCTTATCAATGTTTGAAAGTAAGATTTCAACAATAGCTACATGTCCTTTCTTAGCTGCCCAAATGATAGGCAGCTCATTATTTTTGTCCTTAATGGCAGGGTTGGAATTTTGATTTAATAAATACTCTACAACTGCTACTTCTCCTGATTCTGCTGCACAACTTAAAGGGGTGCGCTTGTCATGATTTAAAGCATCAATATTTTTAGTAAGGCCTGCAAGGATCTCAACAACCTGTAAATGCCCAGCTTGGGTAGCAAGGTGCAGGGGCAGATTGCCCTCTCTATCGGTACTATTTGCATCTGCCTTTTGTTCTAGTAAATAGCTAACCACATCTTTTTTTCCAGTTCTGGCAGATAAAAGCAACGCTTCGCTTAAAAGCTCTCTGAATGGATGGGTGTTCTGCTGGTGCAAAGCTTTAACAATATCTAAATGCCCTGCTTGAGCTGCTAGCTCCAAAGCACGATGAAAATGTTGATCTTTTAGTTGTGGATTAGCACCTTTTTGCAATAAATATTTGACAATATGTAGTTTCCCAGCTTCAGCGGCTACACTTAAAGCCGTGCGCTGAGACTTGGGGCTTTTTTCATTAATGGGATGAATGAAAAGAAGTCTTTCGATCTCATCTAGATTTCCTCTTTTTGCTGCCAAGTGTAAAGGGGGGAGCTTCTCTTCATTTAAATTAATTTCCTCCGTTTCTGGCAACAAGATGCTATCTATATTGCTTGAAGAGCTAACCAGGGAGGAAATATCATTCTCGCTTGTAGAGGTCACTTCTTTCTTAGGGCTGTCTAGATCGTCGGCGACAGCTCTATTCACATGCTCAGCATTTATCCGCTTAAAAATAATTTGGCGGGCAGTGTATTGCACCGCATTAGCCTGGTCTTGAAGCCTAGGTTTTGTAGATATTTTAGCAGCAGAAAATTTTTTCACTAACGTGCGAAAAGAGAAGACAGCGATGGGCACAGTTAAGGGTAAAAGAGGGAGGGCCACTAAGGTAATTAAGGCAGTAAGGCTACCCACCCATAGCTTTGATTTACTCTGAAGAATGCTAAAATCTCGAAGAGCATGATGTTGAGAAGAACAAGGGTTAATTAAGGAAAAAAATTTTGATATTTTCATTGCTAACAATCTCTCTATAATTTTACTGCTAATTATATATAGCTTTATTGTTTTCTTATATTAAATTCTTAAGAGGAGGGAAATTATGGCTTTAATGCATGTAAAACTCTAAAAGAGAGTAAAGCCTACTTAATATGATGAGATATCTCATCTAGACAAAAAATATTTATTGCCTATATAAATTAAGTGTTTAGCTACCAGCATCTTTTTCTTAAGTGCTAAATGCTTAGGGGGGCTTGAAATTTTTTTTTCCTTATAACTTATCGATTGTCAAATTATTTCTGATAAAAAATTACTCTTTGTAAATAAATGAATTCTCTTAATATTATTGAAATTTTTCGTAGCATTCAAGGGGAAACAAGCTTAGCCGGGCTACCCACAACTTTCATACGCCTGGCGGCCTGTAATCTTCGCTGCTCATGGTGTGATACCACCTATTCATTTGGACGAGGGGTCTCTTATACCTTAGAAAATATTTTTTCAAAGGTAGCTTCTTTTGGCTGTCAATATGTGTGTGTGACGGGAGGGGAGCCCCTTTTGCAGGCTAACGTCATCCCTTTAATGGAGCAATTATGCCAGGCAGGATATATTGTCAGTCTAGAAACTGGCGGTTCTTTGTCTACCCAAAAGGTGAATGCAAACGTACGCATTATTTTAGATATTAAATGTCCGGGAAGCCAGATGAGCAATAAAAACCTTTGGGATAACCTTAACCATTTGCGCTTTCATGATCAGATAAAATTTGTGATCAGCAATCGGGAAGATTACGATTATGCTAAGATGGTCTGCAGTCAATATCAATTATTTAAGAAAGTCAGTGAGATATTGTTTTCGCCTGTATTTGAGGTGTTGCCTTCCCAGACCTTAGTCAATTGGATATTAGAAGATCAGCTAGCAGTACGCTTAAATTTGCAAATTCATAAATTTATATGGCCTTCCCATACCAGGGGCGTTTAGATATGAAAAGAGCTATCGTTTTATTGAGTGGGGGATTAGACTCAACAGTTATATTAGCTCTTGCTCTAGCTCAAGGGAGAGAATGCTATGCTCTGAGTTTCGACTATGGTCAAAGGCATCGTATAGAACTTACGCACGCCAGCAAAATTGCTACATACTACCAGGTTAAACATTGTATTGTCCAAATTGACTCCAATGTATTTAAATCCTCCTCTTTAGTGTCAGATCTAGCGGTACCAAAAAATCGATCAAAAGAAGATATAGGCTCAGGGAAAACCCCCAATACCTATGTGCCAGCGCGTAACACTCTCTTTCTAGCTTATGCTATGGGGCAAGCTGAAATATTAGATGCCCAGGAAATTTATTTAGGTGCTAATGCGTTAGATGCTCCCTCCTATCCCGACTGTACACTTAGCTACATTCAAGCTTTTCAGCGGGTTTTAAATGTGGGCACTAAGCAAGCTGCTGAAGGAAACGCGCCTCAGCTTTTAACACCTTTAATCCATTGGGATAAAGCCGAAATTATCCGTCACGGCATCGCTTTAAACGTGCCTATGCATATGACTTTTAGCTGTTACGATCCGACGCCGCAACAAAAGCCTTGTGGGCAGTGCGACGCATGCATCTTAAGGGCCTATGGATTTACAGTAGCAAAGGGATAAATTCTTTCTTAAGTAATGCCCTATTATTACGTTCATAAAGGTTTATCTATCATTGACATAAGGAAGGAGGAGGAGCAGATTTATTGCAGAAAAATCTCAACAACAGGTCGTCTGAAAGGATTTTATAAAAAATCTGATTAACTCCTAAAAAACCTCGCAACTCAGGTTAACAATATGATTTTGAGCTAATCCTTATGCAGCCAGTTACTTTATAAAAGCCCTCTCGTTGAGTAGAGAGTCATCTTTCAGAGGGTTGGGTAGACAGGTTAAGTTTTTTTTAAGCGTATAATAAGAAATATAAAATTTGGATCAACATTGTTACCACTCCGCTAGGCCTGTCTATACCTGTACCCATGGTGTGCAGGTTATAGTTTGCCTGGAATGTTTGACGGATTCTCATACGCCTTTAAGCTGCCCCTTATGCGCCCCCATACTTTATAAAACTATCTCCAGAAGTCGATCGGTAGCTTGAGAGGAGTGGGTATGCAAACCTACCTTTATAAGCGTATTATACGCTTTTGAACAGCTCTTTATGCAATCATATGCTTAATAAAAAACCTGCATTTAAGGAGCAACTAGCTTTTAAAGGGTTCATTCCATTGTTAGGGTATACAGGCGAAGTTTCTTCAAACGGTATTACTTAAAATTTTGCTACAAATTTAGCCTGTTCAGTTTATTCATAGCTATCTAGCAAGCTTGGTATAGCACCAGATAGACGGCTTAAAGCAATAAATCGGGAATATAAATTTATTTCTTACTTTTATTTTGAACCATTTTTAAAGCTTCCTCAAATTTTTCTTCCTCTATTTTTGAATATTTTTTGGGGTTTTCTGAAGATTTATATTTGTAGTTAACTGATCCATCGATTTCAGAAATTACACCATAATCAGGTTCATAAATTTTATTTCCCTCTTTTGTCTTCAAAAAAAGCCTAATTTCAACGTTATTAGAGGTAAAGGGATAATTTTCCAAATAGGGTCTAATTTTTTCATTCTTATTTACTGTTTGAATCATTTCCTCTACACACCCTACGATAATTGCACGTCCTTCTTCTTGGGTTAGAGGGCCCGTTTTTTCAAAACTTAAGGCTAGCATGGTTACAACCCCGTCAGGCATGCCTATGCCTGTACCAATGGTACGCATGGTATATTTTTTTTGAAGCTTTTTAGAGACATTATTTAAAATGTCACCCACGAATTTCGCCTGTTCAGGCTCTTCATAGCTATCCAATAAGCTCAATACGCAACCAGATAATATGAACATTAAAATGATACAAATGGAAACTTGAATTTTATTCATAATTTGTCATCCTTATCTTTTATTTTTAAGGAAAGTACTAATATGGTCATCTATTGCTTCTTCATACGTAGGACTTTGGAAAGAATGGTCATGAAAAGCGGCCCCGGGGCAAGAATTTAAGGTTACTGTGTCGCGTTTACTCCGTATTAAGCCTCCCACATCAATATAAGGGATAGGATCGCGCCAAGCTTCTGCCCGATAGTGATAAGCTTCTTTACAGGAGTCAGCATACATATAAGCTGCTGGAGCAATGGCTAACACAGTAATTTGCTCGTGTAGCTTTTCATCATAACTTAAAAGAGCATTTCTGACATTTATAGCCCCTTGGCTATGGCAAATTTGAAAATACTCTCCGCGTGGATATTCGTCAAAGAATTTATTACATGTTTCATCATTAACGCGTACTGGAGGCGTAGCTCTATAACATAGACCTAAACCTGATTCAACACAATCGCTAATCAATTAGAGGGCTGAGTAGGCAGGCTTTTTTAAAGCGTATAATAAGAAATATAAAATTTGGATCAACATTGTTACCGTTCCGCCAGGCATGTTCATACCTATACCCCCTGGTACGCACATTAGAGTTTACCTAGAAAGTTTGGAAAAGTCTCATACACCTCTAAGCTGCCCCTCATGCACCTCCCTACTTTATAAAATCATCCCCTGAAGTCGATTGGTAGCTTTGAAAGGATTGGGTATGCAAGCCTACCTTTATAAGCGTATTACTTAAAATTTCGCCTACCAGTTTAGCCTGTTCAGCTTCTTTATAGCTATCTAGCAAGCTTAGTACAGCACCACATCAGGTGGCTTAAAGCGATATAAATGCGAATATAAATTTATTTCTTACTTTCATTTTGAACCATTTCCAAAGCTTCCTCAAACTTTTCTTCCTCTATTTTCAAGTACCTTTTGGGGTTTTCTGAAGCTGTAAACATATAATCTATTTGGGCATTTGTAGAAGAAAGAGCCCCGAAATGGGGGTAAAAAATATTGTAGCCTAATGGATCCTTTAAAAAAATTGCAATTTCAATATCACTTGGGGTAAAGGGATAATTTTTTAAATGGGGTCTAATCCTTTCATGAGTATTGATAATTTGAAGCATTTCTTGTACGCAATCTACAATGATTCTACGCCCTTCTTCTCGGCTTAAGGGACCCGTTTTTTCAAAACTTAATGCTAACATAGTCACCACTCCGTCAGGCATGCCTATCCCTGTACCAATGGTACGCATGCTATATTTTTTTTGAAGCTTTTTAGAGACGTTATTTAAAATGTCGCCTACAAATTTCGCTTGTTCTGGTTCTTCATAGCTATTCAATAAGCTTAACGCACAACTAGATAAAACTGCTATTAAAGTAATAAAAATGAGGATAGAGATTTTATTCATATTTTTTGCTATCACCTTTTATTTTTAAGGAAAGTACTAATATGGTCATCTATCACTTCTTCATACGTAGGGCTTTGGAAAGAGTGGTCATGAAAAGCGGCCCCGGGGCAAGAATTTAAGGTCACTGTATCACGCTTACTCCGTATTAAGCCTCCCACATCAATATAAGGGATAGGATCGCGCCAAGCTTGTGCTCGATAATGATAAGCTTTTCTACAGGAGTCAGCATATATATAAGCTGCTGGAGCAATGGCTAACACAGTAATTTGCTTGCGTAGCTTTTCATCATAACTTAAAAGAGCATTTCTGACATTTATGGCCCCTTGGCTATGGCAAATTTGAAAATACTCTCCGCGTGGATATTCGTCAAAGAATCTATTCCATGTTTCATGATTAACGCGTACTGGAGTCGTAGCTATATAACATAAACCTAAGCCTGATTCAACACAATCGTTAAGCAAATTATGCGTAGCATTATGGATGACATCTATTGAATATTCCCACCCTAATTCTCTAAGGTGGATGGCATTATTAATAGCCTCTAGTTGGGTTGTCATAATGCCATTATGAACACCCAGACGAAAATTTTCTGATTTACTCCCTAGCAATACGGCTAATGAGGAGCTTTCGCTACGAACAAAACTTCTTTCAAATCTATCTGTAAAGCTAACTCTAGGCAGGCTTCTTGTGTTTTCACCTTTTCCTCTAATCGGTGTTTTTTCTATTCTATAAGAGGCGCGCTCTTTGCCATACATGATCACACTTTCACGGTGTTTCTCTCCACGGCTAGGACTGGAACCTCTTAATCCATACAGGTCTCTATCATTTAAAGGATTGTTTAAAAGATAGGCATATAGATTAGGGCCCGCCTCAAAGCTTAAAGGATCGGCAGTTACCCAGCGTGTGGTGGCGGGGTTGTAATAGCGGCGTCCAAAGTAAACAAACTGAGTTTCAGCGTCTACGCGTTTAGAAGAAAAACGCCAAGGGTTGATCGATTGCTTGATAAGCTTATTATTTTTGCCATAGATAGACTCTTGCCCGTAAGCGGTATATCGATAAGTTTCTTCTATGGTATGGGTCTTGGCGTTAATCAGTAGTCGGATATTGCCTAACGTGTCATGGATAGGTATGTAAGCCTTACCTTGGAGTTCTAGCAAAACCGAAGCGTCTATTTCAGCTCCTTTACCTCTACCTAATATACGCAATTGCTGAATGTTACCTTTAGAGTCACAAGCGCCGATTTCGTTGAGTCCGTGGTACAGGTAACGAATTTCTTTCTCAGGTATCCACTTCTTTTCAACTTTAGAGCGGGAATAGAAGGTGCTGCTTAAACGGCGGTTAAGCTCATCATAGGCATAGGTGACCTGATGAGTAGAAGTATGAATGGCAATCAAGCGATCTAATGCATCGTAAGACAAGTTTAAAGAGCCTTTACGGATAAGGTTTCCATTTAGGTCATAAGCATGTGGGTCTAAGCCATCATGAAGGAGCTGATTGAGAGCATTAACGGTATGGGGACGTTTATTTTTTTCCACCATATTATTGAGGGAGTCGTAGCGATAAATATGATCTACGAGGCCTTTTTCGGATTGGAGCTGATATAAAGCATCGTATGTATAGGTACTGTTTACTTTGCCTACTGGGTCGAGGGTTGTCCTTTTTAAAAGATTGCCCACTTGATCAAAACCGTTCTCAGGAATATCTTCTTTTAAAGACTTAGACGAAATGCTAATCAGACGAGAATAGGCATCGTAAGCGTATTGAATTGTGCCTGCTTCAGCCATCAATTTAGCCTCTTCTAATGCCCCCGAAAGATTGTAATGCTGATAAGTGTGTCGATAAGGGCCTCGACTAATTTGATGAAGGTAAAGTGATTTGTAAGAGTATTGAATAGAAGAATGGTCTGGAAGTATAATTTCCTGAATCCTATCTAAATTATCGTAACTATATTTTTGAGTTAACCCATGAGATAAAGTTTCTTGGACCAAACGTTTATTTTTATCGAAAATACGCGTGGTAGACTTTCCTGTATGCTTATCCTCCACACCTACAACATTAGAGTTAGCATCATAAGTATAATGGTAATGCAAAGAGTTATCGTTAGAGGAAAAAGAGGTGAGGCGACCTAGCCAGTCATAGGCGTAGTGAA
>NZ_JSDQ01000051.1:0-24268 GCF_000813665.1 Neochlamydia sp. EPS4
CAGGATAACGCCCATAGGGTCGCGACGAATTGCAAAGCGAACATGCCCGCAGCTATCATGCTCCTGAAAAAAAGATTGGCCTATGGCATCGATGGTTTCTTTAGCATATACATATTGGCCCTCTTGATTAAGGTGAAGATAATAAAAGAGAGTGCGGGTTTTATGTCCTTGAGGATCAACAATACTTTCAACATCCCCATAGGCATTATAGTGGGTAAAGGTGATAACAGGCTTTGCTTGATGATAAGAAATTGTTTGGATAGGCTTTCCTTGCTCGTTGTAAAGATAGCCTATTTTAGTTAAAACCTGTCCTTCAGCATCCTCAGTCCGCTCTTCGATGAGGCGATCCTTAGCATCATACTCTTTAACGTTGGCAATATAGTCCTTTTCTTCGGAGCCGAAATATTCCAAAGTCTTAGCGAGTCGTTGGCAGGCATCATATTGATAAACAGCTTTTGCCTCATTTTTTACGATGCTGGCCAGACGACCAGCAGCATCGTATTGATAATAAGTAAATTGCCCTGCAGCATCCACTTCGGCTATCTTATGAAAATGATTGTAATGGGTAGTGGTTTCGCTAAGCTTTTCCCCTGTAGGAGCAAAAGTCATTTGTCGGCAAGCTCTTCCTAAATAATCATAATCTGTCTGGGTAACCACTCCATTTAAAGAAATGCTTTTAGCCAGATAACCTTCAAGGGTATATGCATTTTTTTCGGTAGATCCATCAGGATATTGGATGAGGGAGGGCTGGCCTCGGATATTGTAATTAAAGGTTGTTTTAAAACCTCGACGATCAGTTTTACAGATAGGGTTATCGGCAATATCATACTCAATACATTCAAAAGGCTGATAAGAATTACCGTCGGAATCCAATAGCTTTGGATAAATGGTTTTAATTAAACGTCCACAATGATCGTAAGTGTATTGAGTGGTCTCTCCCTGCCAATTGGTCATCGCTACTTTTTGGCTAAGGCCATTATAAGCATAATGTGTCACTAATGTCTGATCAGCATGAATATCTTTAGAACAAATGAGTCGATTAGAAAAGTCATATTCATGCACAGTATGATAATCTTTGCCAGGGTATTGCTCAAAAATAAGGTTGTCATTTTCATCGTATTGATAGAAAGAGGTATGCCCTAAAGCATTGGTCTCTTTAAGAATATTTCCATGGGCATCGTAATCCCAATGCAAGGTAAAGCGCGGCTGCCCGTTACTATCATAATGTGTTTGCTGGGTTATACGCCCTTGATGATCATGGAAATTTTGCGTTTTTTGCAGTAAAATCTCTTCTCTAAGAGCAAGGTCTAAATACTTTTCTTCGATCATTTCAGGTAAACCTACAGGAAATTGATCGCGATAGCTTGTATACACACTATGGCGCTCTGTAATACCCTCTACATCATCTTCTTCTAAGGCATGCCCATCGTCATAAACATAACGAGTGATTGAACCATTGCTGTTATAAGTATAAAATTCGCGATAGATAATTTTGTTATTCACGCGCATGAATTTTTTATGGAGTAAAGCAGATTTAGGGTAATAGACGTAAACGATCTCTTTACATCCATCTTGCTCACGTAATAAATGGTTGTATCCATCATCACTATACTCATAAGTGCGAATGTAGCTGTCATATTGTCCTGCTATAGGAATGCCCTCTTTATTTAGCACAGGGCCCTTTGCATTCCCTGTAAGATTTCCAAGCAGCCATTCATGTTTTATATTTCCATTTTTGTCATAATCGTAATAGCGGCTGCTTAGTAAGTTACCCTGGCCATCTTGTAGGGTTTTAGTTGTTAAACATCCCTCTAAAAGTGGTAAAGAGCTCCAAAAAAAACTTTGCGTGCGATAAAGATTAGCGCCTAACAGCTTATCGATGCCTGTTAAGCGTCTTTTTGAGTCATAATGATAGCGAGTTTCTTGGTTATGAAGATCGAGTACGCGGGTCGTCCCACCTGGATAGCTATAAATACGACTTTTACGGTTGATAAAGTTTACCTCATAGTAAAAGCGATGGGTAGGGTGCAGGGTTTGATCTGTTCCTACAGCAGCTTTTAAACAAGATACACGTTCATAAGGGGAAGTACATCCATCGTAAAAAGTTAAAGGTTTTTTAGTATAAGCGTAAGGGTTGGTCTCATCGTAATATTCAATTTGCTTGCAGCGACCATTGGGTAGGGCTTTTTGTTTCATGCGGTGGGTAGTATCATCGTAAGAATAGCAAATTTTGGGGGCGTGAGTAGAAATCACTTGATGAAGGTCATGTCTGGCCGGATAATTGCTAAAAAGATATTCGCAGCTTCCGCTTTTATCTTTATTAGCATAGGCTACCATGCAGGGATTAAGCTTAAAATTGTCATATTCAAAGTGAATCTTCCCTAAATCTTGGTTGAGGCTATTGGTATTACTTATCTCATCAATTTTCCACCCTAAAGGGGATTTTTGATAGGTATACTGCGTCTTAATTCCATAAGGTTTTTGTTCATAAGTAAGCCCATCTTGAGAGCGAATAGCCATCAGGGAAAGTCGCGTGCGATGATTGGAACCAAAATATTTAAGGCTTTTTGAACCATCTCTTAAGTACACGGCAAAAGTACCTGGTTTAGGAGATATAATTTGCATCTGAAGATTATGAGGATTGCTTTTCCCACTGATGAATCCTTTAGAGCAATTGGTCAACCCCTGACTGTAATTGGTTGCATTGATGAAAAGGGTGCGCCCAATTAGGGTATTGGTATATAAAGTCTTCATGCCTTTTTCTTCGTGAACAACTCTGTTTAAGCTGCCGCCAAGCATTTCTACATTTTCTGGCTCGTTAATACTCCAGCCGCTGGTATGGGTGTAAATACGCTCTATATAGAGAGGGTCAGGACCTGGACTCCATACATCAATGGCACAATCGATAAAAGTACCCGTGATGACGTTAACGCATCCGTCTACCATAGCTGAAGGCTCTCCACCTAAAGTGGCGATATTTTGCTCTCCTATAAGGGCTTCTTGAGGCGAATTAAAGTTTGCCAAGCCAACGGGTTCTTCAGTAGCTTGAAGAGGTGAACAAACACTGTATAAGAAAAGAATCAAAAGAAAATTTAGCATGCTATTTTCCCAAAAGATAAAAATTTTCTTATACAAAGGAAGTAGTTTGGTATCAATAAAATTTTAATTTACCTTCTAAAAAGGCTAAAAAGGTGAAAGCTGAATTTTTTATTGGCTTATGGAAAAGAAGAGAAGGAAAAAGCTAAAAAAGGTTTGTATAGATAACCAAAATTTAAGCCTATTTATTTAGAAAAAGCTGTAGCAGCTGCATAGATAAGGGATTAATGAGAGGACGATTTTGGTGAACAAAGGTGGATAAATGATCTTGTTTTATCCAAAATACTTCTGTATGTTCATCATCATGGCTAAGTTCTTTCTTAGGTACCGCAGGATCTAAAAGGATTTGTGCGCAGATTTCATAAGCATGAGAGTGAGTATCTACAATTAAATAAGAGGGAAGAATATGATGAATCATTGCTTCTTCAATTCCTGCTTCTTCCTTAAGTTCAGTTTTTAGTTGTTTAATAATATCGACATGCCCTTCGTTTAAGGCGGAGGGGTCTATCCCTCCAGCGGGCATTAGCTCAAGATAATTTGGATAATCGGTAACATGCTCTGCGCGCTTACCCATGAGAATTTCATTGCCTGCTAAAGTATAACCACACACACAAATGGGCTTAAGATGAAGTTCATGGATTAGAGTAGAATCGCGTACTTGAGCAAGATAAAGTTTATACTCTACAAAACGCCCGTAAAGATGTTTTCCGTCAAAATGATCTGCACAAAGGATTTTTCCATTAAAAAGTTTTCCTTGGGTACGGAGAAGCTCTTCTTTCCAAATTTCTTCAATAGAGAGGAGGGTAGCCTGGCTCACTCTTTTTGGAGGTTGGATACGGCTGATGTGAACTTTAAAAGAGGGGGAGAGTGGAAAGATATCAAAGTCTTGCATAAGCTTCCTCAAAACAAAGGGTAAGGTCTTTCCAGCTATTTGTAGTCATAGCACCCGAGGGAATGGAAATAAGATAAGGATTGCGTATCGCTATAGTGGGGATGTGAGCGTTTAAAGCGGCTAAAATGCCTGCCCTAGAATCTTCAATAGCTACCACTTGGTCCGCTAGAAGTGAACTCGTTTTTAAAGCGTGTAAATAGATTTCTGGATCTGGCTTAGTTTTTTTTACATTCTCTTTGGTAACGATGAAAGCAAAGTAGTCCTTTATTTCTAGTGCTTCTATACAGCTGGCAATTAATGGATAAGCCGATGAAGTTACTAAACCAATTTTAATCTTTTTATGCTGGCAAAAGTCCAAAAATTCTCTTGCTCCTGGAATAAGCTTGCCTTCGCGTTTATAAGTATCTGCCAAGCCCTGATGATAAAGAGAAATTAATACATGTTTTTTTTCCGGCAATCGATAGCGCTCGATTAAAATAGGCACAAACTCTTCAAGAGAAGGACCCATAAGAGTTTTAAACTCTTCAAGGGAGCCTTCCTGGCCAAATGTTTTTAAAAAGGAAAGATAGTGCTTAAAAAGGAAAGGAATAGTGTCGACTAACGTACCATCAAAATCAATCAACACTCCTTTCAAGTGTTGAAAATCCATAGATAATCTCATTCCCAATCTCCCCATTGAATACCGTCTCCTAAAGGAATAAAGCGAGCTGCTTTTTTACCTTCTATTTGCTGAAGATATTTAGGATGGATACCTAGGGTTTGCTTTCCAGGACGTAGAATATCTACATTGACTCCTTCTTGTAAAACTTGTCCTAAGGAGATGGGGCATAAAGCTTGTACTCCTCTACGAGCAAAATCACGCAATTCTTGTTCGGAGGGATGAATCGTTTTAACCCATGATCCTTGCATTTGCTCGGCCAGTCGTACAGCACGCACCATCTCTTTTAATTCTTGAGGATTTAAAGCAAAAGCATGGTCAGGGCCTGGTAAGCGTCGATCAAGGGTAAAGTGTTTTTCTATAGCTTTAGCCCCTAACGCTACTGCTTGAATAGGAGCTACCATAGCATCCCGGCTATGATCTGAAAGACCTACGGAACATTTAAAACGTTCTTTTAGCCAGAGGAGTGAGCGTAGGTTCATGCTATCTGCTTCAGCGGGATATTTAGCCGTGCATTGCAATAAGGTCAGTTCTTTTCCCCCATAGGCAAAAAAAGCTTCCACCGCCCAAGCTATTTCATTTTCAGTAGCAGCCCCCGTTGAAATAAATGTCGGTTTAGCACTTTGAGCGATCGACTCAAGCAAACGTATATGCCCAATTTCATAAGAAGCAATTTTATGCCTTCTAACATAGGGATCAATAGCAAGAAAATCTTTTATTGAAAAAGCTGTGGCCATAAATTCAATGCCACTTGCTTGGCAATATTCGGCTAGCTGAGGAATCATTTCATAAGGCATTGCCAAGTCAGCAAAAATTTCTTGCATCTCCTTCTTAATTCCTGTGGCAGCTAAATAATTACTTATACCGGCGTTAGCTACGTATATAGTCTCAGGGCGATAAATTTGAAATTTAACCGCATCAGCTCCTGCTTCGGCTGCGCTATCGATAAGCGTTTTAGCCATGTTCAAGTCTCTATCTAGAGTTCCCATGCGCCAGTTGGAACCAGCTTCGGCGATAATAAAAATAGACTTATTCTCCATGAAGGGAGTCAAGCGGGCCATATAACGGCAAATAGGTATATTTTCCTGAATATCTTCTGCATGGAAAACCGCCTGCCCAAGCAGTTCATAGCCAGCAGAAATAAAAGCTTTTTGAGAAGCTATATTCTCGATTTTAATTTTTGCAAAAATATCATCGAATCCTTGATGTTGCACCCATTTCTTAGTGGCAATCAAAGCAGCTGTGCCTATCCCTTTATTACGGAGCTCCGGCGCCACGTTTAATGAAACTTCTACACAACGGCGCTTATGGGCATGCTCAGGATGGGAAATGGGCTTGAATAAAAAGAAAGCAACGCGCTGGCCATCAAGCAGGATAAATAAAGGGGGCAGCGCTGGAGATAAAAAATAATCGTTAATAAATTCTTTATAAAAGCTATCCCATTTTTTAGCTTGCGAGTGGATAGACATACGCAAAGTCTCAGCATCATTACGCCATTGCAGGATCTGGAAAGCATCTTCTTTAGTAGGTTTTACAATTTCGAATCCTATTTTATCAGCTTCCATTCTCAGACCTTTTTTTGTTTTACATGCGCATTAATCTTTTTCCATTGCGGATGGATTTTGAAAGCGTCCAAAATATCCGCTAGAGTAAAGTTTCTATTAGTAGGGTATATAGTTTCAAAGATTTTGCTGACTAGCAAAAAATCTTCTGGAGTATCAACGGTTAATCGATAGTTGGCCGCGCCGCGCATGTGCACAAAATTGGCTAGATGGAAAAGATCAGGATGCTTATAAATGAAAGGAGTGACATGTTCAAGATCGAATTTACTGGTAGCTTTATGATAAGCGCTTTCTAATGTAGAGAAATTGAAAGCTTCTACGTCCATGCCTCTAGGAAAAGTGCGCAGCTGCGTGTTAGACACATAGTCAAGACTAGCGCTTTTTTTAAGAAGGAGATTAAGGGCTTGATCGACGATCGCAGGATCGATTAAAGGACAGTCGCCTGTCAGCCGTACAATAATATCCGCAGGATATTCACAGCAAGTTTTATAGTAACGATCAAGAACATTATGTTCATGACCTCTATAAATATTAACTTTTTCCTTTTCACAAAAAGAGGCAATTACATCATCTTGAGAATGAGTAGTTGTGGCAATGATGAGAGTGTGCATGGTTTGGATGCGCCGCACTCTTTCGATGAGATAACCTAAGAGAGGGCGCTGCATGATAGGTTGCAAGACCTTGCCAGGCAGGCGGGTAGATCCCATGCGCGCCTGGATGATAATGTTAATTTTTGGATTTTTCATGAGCTAAAGCTAAAGTACGTTAACATTCTAAATCAAGTGTTATTTGCTCTTTAAAGTTTTTTATCACGTAACATCATTCTTTTCCATCCTTCTGCTGTTAAAATCTTTTGTTTAGAGGCAGAGGGCAGCATTTGCTTAGCTTCTACCGCAGAAGATATACTTTTAGTTACAGGTGAAGATGAAACGTGACTTTCTTCTGGAGCAAGAGGAGATGGGAGCTCTGACTTAAGCAGGGAAGGGATGGAGAAAGAGTTAGCTTTATTATTGGCATGATTTTTAGTGGCCATATAAACCTCCTAGGGTTAATACTGGATCACAAAGCAATTTTGATGCCAAGCTAATCGAAAATAAGCGAAATAGTTAATATTTGTTCTTGATTTTTGTCTTAAAGCCATTATTGAATTTCTTTAATTTAAGCCAATTGCGTATATTTTAAAGGTATCAGCAAGGATATAAATATGGTTTCTCTTTCGTTTTTTACTCGTGCTGTTATTCATGGAACCCTTAATCACGAACGTTGGGCATGTTTAGATAAGTAGTAAAAACTCTTTAGGGAAACTAGATCTATGGAATGCCCTGAAATTGGCACCGGTAAAGGTTAATCATTTATGGATGAAAAAGTGCCAACTTTAAACTTTAAGGACGACGGTTTATTTTGCTTTAATATTTGATAATCCTTATACCCAAAATGAAGAAGTTTGGATTGGCAATCTAGGAGATTTGCGGGCTATATTAGGAATAGGCCTTTGAGTGCCAGCAGCTTACCACAGATGCTCGCTATAGAAATGAAAAGGAAGATCTTAATGTGGCTAATAAGCAGTTTTTAACATCCATTCACTTAAGAGAGGGATGGATAAATAAAGATGAGCAAAACATTCATCGTTTAGCAGGAATTGTGCAACCTTTACGCAGCATTGGCCATCAGGATATAAAAGGATTTTCTTCGCTTCCTGAAATTTAAAGGATAAATTTATCTCCATTTAAAGAGCCTGTTGTGTTAGTTCTAGCTACTGACGGGGCTACGGAGGTATTCGGTTCGCAAGAGATAATTCCTCTGCTTCAAAATGAAGAAGAGCCTGCAGATAAGCTTGTTAAGGAAGCTATAAAACGTAAAAGTGAAGATAATAATCCCGTGATCGTCATCAAGTTAAAAAACTAGTAATCGATGAATAAGCCGCTAGAAGGATATACTATTCAGCAGATGCCTATAGAAGAAAGGCCGCGAGAAAGGCTTCTTCAGCATGGCCCTGAAGCTATATCATCAGCAGAATTAATAGCAATTGTCTTAGGAAGCGGGACTAAAGGTTGCTCGGTTTTACGCATAGGACAAGAGCTACTGATGCGTTTTGGTACCTTGCAAAAGTTTGCTGAGGCCTCCATTGAAGAACTTCAGCAAGTCAAAGGCTTAGGACTTGCTAAAGCTATTCAATTAAAAGCCGCCTTAAATTTAGGTTTACGAGCCTCAAAACAGGCGATTGACCAAAGATTTAGAATTGTTACACCCTTGCACGCTTATAACTACATTAAAGATGAATTAGAATATGCCAAAGTTGAGCATATTGTGGTTATCTTACAGGATAGAAAAGGTTATGTGCTCTCTCATCATCTTGTAGCCTTAGGAACTCTCTCGCATGCCCCTATTCATCCTAGAGATGTTTTTCATCCTGTGATCCGTCATCAAGCTGCCAGCTTAATCTTAGTGCATAATCATCCTAGTGGCGATCCTACTCCCTCTCCAGAAGATCTTGAGGTAACTCAATCCCTCATCCAAGCTGCACGTCTGGTCGATATAGCTATCAATGATCATCTCATTATAGGGCGTGGCCGCTATATTTCTTTAAGGCAGAACCATAAAAACTTATGGGATACTCCTTGAAAAAGTAGAAAGGCAAGTCTACCTATTGAAGAATTCAATAGTCTCTTCCTTCTTTTTTAGGGGATCTAATTTTTCACTTCTATCTGCTTTATTTTATATCTATTTTTCGTTTATTATACTTTGCATGGTAGAAAAAAAATTCAAGATTGTCACGCTAGGGTGCAGAACTAATCAATATGAGTCTCAAGCTTATCATGATCAATTGCAGGCGATGGGATATTCAGAAGCCGCAAAGCATGAACAAGCAGAGATCTGCATTATCAATACCTGTACGGTCACTGAGTCCGCTGATTCTAGTAGCCGGCATGAAATTCGACAGGTGGCTAGAGATAACCCGGGCAGTAAGCTTATCATCACAGGGTGTTTTGCAGAAAGACAACCTGAGTTAGTAGGATCCCTGCAAGGAGTCACTCACGTGGTTCCCAATAAAGATAAAGAAAAGCTTTTAGAGTCTATTTTTCCTGCTGCAGAGTTGCCTGAATTTTCCATTAAACGCTTTGAAGCTCATACCCGTGCTTTTGTAAAAGTACAGGACGGCTGTAATTCTTTTTGTACCTATTGCATCATTCCTTATGTGCGTGGTCGCTCGCGTTCTCGATCTTTAGATGAGATAGTTAAAGAAGCGAAAGGATTAATTGCTAATGGATATAAAGAAATTGTTTTAACAGGAATTAATATTGGGGATTTTGATGGTGCCAAGCCAGAAAATGAAAAACCTGATCGCTTAGCTGATTTAGTGCGCGCAGTAGATAGGCTGCCAGGGCTTGAGCGTTTGAGAGTCTCTTCGATTGATCCTGATGAAGTCGATGATGATCTTGCGGATGCGATCTTGAATGGAATGCATACCTGTCATTCTATGCATATTGTTCTTCAAGCCGGTTCGAATGTGATTTTAAAACGTATGAACCGCAAATACACCCGACAAATTTTCCTTAATACGGTAGAAAGGTTAAAGAATGCAAGTGCTGACTTTACATTTACCACAGACGTGATTGTAGGCTTTCCAGGTGAAACAGAGAGTGATTTTGCTGAGACCTTAGAGGTCATGAAGCAAGTAAAATTTGCTAAAGTCCATATGTTTCCCTATAGCGAGAGAGCTCGTACAAGAGCTGCTCTTATGCCTAATAAAATTCCTCAAGAAATTATCAAAAAGAGAAAGCATGAAGTCTTGCGGGCTGCTGAGCAAATAAGCTTTGAGCTGCGAGAGCAATTTATCGGCCGTCGCATGAAAATTTTGACTGAAAATATCGATCCCTCGCGCCCTGAAGAAATTTGCGGCCACACGGAAAATTTTTTGATGGTTTGGGTGCCTCGATCAAACTACGCGCCAAACGAGATCCTAGAGGTAGACTTAATAGCTAATACTCCTGAGGGTCTGATCGGACATTTGAGCAGCAGACAGGCCAGTTGCGGATAATCCTATGCATATTACCATTGCCGAACGGCTTCGCCCTTTTTCGCATACAGCCGGAACCTATTGTGTGCTGCCAGGCTCACTGTTGCGTTTTCAAATATTTCCAGCCCTTTTACGTGTGCATGATCTCTCTCATGCTACTCCTAAATTAATCCAAGAAATTCCTGTGCCTGTGAAGGGACCTGTGAAAGAATTCACGGTACAGCTTGATCTGGAAAAGGGAGCTATTGATGTATGGGGCTTTGATCTACACGCTTATTTTCGTTATCGTATTCTTACAACCCAACAACCTAAACAATTTGCTCTTTACATTGATAAAGGATTGACAGCTTGGAAACCCGAGCAGTTGATTCTAAATCACGAGGTGGGCTCCTATTTTTCAGCAGAGCGTTTATCGCTAGGTAGCCATAAAAGCCAAGAGTGGGATAGGGTAGCGATAAGAGAAAATTTAACAGAAATTTTTCCCACCTGGCTACGTTTAGGGCAGCTTTTAACTTCCCCTTCAGAGGTTGCCTATGTAGGGACAGCAGCTCTTTTTAAAGATTGCCTTTCAGCTTCTAAAGAAAATGTTGGTGATGCTTTTATCAATTTATTCAAAGTAGCCTTTGAAGGTATTCTTTCTCCCCGCTTGAATGACGAGCAACATCAAGGATTTGCTTTAGATGCTGCCCCACCTACTTTATCGCCTCTTATTTTGTTGACCGAGGGGGCTCGCATCATTCGATCCTTGTTTATCGGCACCCAACTTAATGAAATTTTTGTTTTACCCTCTCTTCCTGCACAATTTCATTGTGGACGTTTCCTTCATATTCAGTGTGCTTCCTTGGGCTTACTAGATCTAGAGTGGACCAAGCACTTTATGCGACGTATGATTTTTCATGCTGCAAGCGATGCTCTAGTTCAGTTTCATTTTCCTAAAAATGTTAAGCGTTACCGCCTAAATGGACAATTTCACCCAGTGGACAAGCCTATCCAAATAAGTAAAGGAAAGGTTTATACCTTTGATAGCTTTCAGCATTGATAAATTATTTTTTATCTCCCTTCTAGTACTACTACGTTTCAACCCTTATGTTGTGTCTGAATTTTTGAATGTAATTCTTTAATAATTAATTACTTAGAAAACAACTGTCAAAGTCGGGATTACCATTTGCCCTTTTTGCCAAGCTATTCAAGACTCATCTAAAAGGCTATTTTTTGATTCCTCTTAAATTTAACGTAGTAGTACTAGTGCAACTAGCTTTTTAATTAAAAAAAATGCCAATAAATCTCTCTTGACTTTAGTGTGCCTGACATTTCTAAGGCTATTCACCTTGGCTAGTTAAAATTTTCTTCTGTAATTAAGTTCTTTTCTCTTTGAAAAATCCTTAAAAAAGCTGTTCATAAAAGCATAAAAGGTAAAAATAAGCTTGCCAGCCAATAAACCTCTCTCCATAGTATAAGAGAAGAACTTTAATACTGTTTAGCTCATCTATCCGTAATATTAGGGACAATTAGAACATTCTAATGTATCTTTAGGCGATCCATAACGCTTAAAAAGTTGGATATGACAATTGGCAAAAGCTTATTAGGGATTAAACATACCCTAAGAAAGAAGATAAATCAGCCAGTTTACTTGGACGATAGTAGGGGTAATCTTAAATGGCATATCTTGCAGATTGCAAGAGCTTAAGTACTGGGTAGCAGTAAAAAGTGGAGAGGATTTTGCCTTACTTCAAAGCAGATTAATATTTTCGCGCTTACTTAAAGGATCCTGTGATTGCTAAGGCCAATAGCGTTGCAGCAGAAGGTTTAAGAAACGTAGTATGGCATATAAGAGAGAAGTGTTATATTGCTGCATTAGAACTCTTCCTCGCCAAGGAAAATCTATTGCAGGGTTTTTGACAGTTACTTTACATGTATCATACTAGATAGCCCATAACTTTTATTATCGGCAGAAACATTTATATCCTGTTCCGGGACCCTTCACTAAATTAATGCATTTATATGATTATTAAACAAATAAAGCTTGCTTTAAAAAATAAAAATTATAAATAATAATTGGTTTAATTAAGGAAATGAGATGGTAAATACATTAGCAAATAATGATAACAATAAAAATGCGGTTTCTTCTTTTCCCCCTCAGCTTGCTGTTAGCTCTATAGAGCAGCTTCCCGATGAGTTGCTATTACATATTTTTTCTTTTTTGCAAGCTTCCGATCTCCTTGAAGCTGAACTGACATGCCATCAATGGAAAAATTTGGCAAAGGAGGAGGCTTTATGGAAAAGTCTTTATGTACGGTATTTTAAAGTTATTGAGCCGGTGGGTGAAACTTACAAAGAAAGCTATTTTCGTCTGTCTAAAGCTGACCATCATTGGAGAAAAATAGATGAATTGTTTGAGAGCTTTAAGGTGTGTGAATTTGGGCAATGGGATTGTAAATACGCTTGTAAATAATGATAACAATAAAAAGGCGGTTTCTTCTTCTCCCCCTCAGCTTGCTGCTAGCTCTATAGAACAGCTTCCGGATGAGTTGCTATTACATACTTTTTCTTTTTTGCAAGCTTTCGACCTCTTTGAAGTTGGACTGACATGCTATCAATGGAAAAATTTGGCCGAGGAGGAGACCTTATGGAAAAGTCTTTATGTACGGTATTTTAAAGTTATTGAGCCTGTGGGTGAAACTTACAAAAAAAGCTATTTTCGTCTATCTGAAGCTGACCATGATTGGAGAAAAATAGATGAATTGTTTAAGGGCTTTAAAGCGTATGAATTAGGGGAATGGGATTGTAAATACGCTTGTAAATAATGATAACCATAAAAATGTGGCTCCTTCTTCCCTCACTCAGCTTGCTGTTAGCTCTATAGAACAGCTTCCCGATGAGTTGCTATTACATATTTTTTCTTTTTTGCAAGCTTCCGATCTCCTTGAAGTTGGACTGACATGCCATCAATGGAAAAATTTGGCAGAGGAGGAGACTTTATGGAAAAGTCTTTATGTACGGTATTTTAAAGTTATTGAGCCTGTGGTTGAAACTTACAAAGAAAGCTATTTTCGTCTATCTGAAGCTGACCATCAATGGAGAAAAATGGATGAATTGTTTGAGAGCTTTAAAGTGTATGAAGTAGGGGAATGGGATGGTAATTACACTTGTTAATAATGAGAACCATAAAAATGTGGCTTCTTCTTTTCTCACTCAGCTTACTGTTTGCTCTATAGAACAGCTTCCCGATGAGTTGCTATTACATATTTTTTCTTTTTTTGCAAGCTTCCGATCTCCTTGAAGTTGAACTGACATGCCATCAATGGAAAAATTTGGCAGAGGAGGAGACTTTATGGAAAAGTTTTTATGTACGGTATTTTAAAGTTATTGAGCCGGTGGGTGAAACTTACAAAGAAAGCTATTTTCGTCTATCTGAAGCTAACCATCACTGGAGAAAAATAGATGAATTGTTTGAGAGCTTTAAAATCTGTTAATTAAGGAAATGAGATGGTAAATACATTAGGAAATAATGATAACAATAAAAATGCGGTTTCTTCTTCTCCCACTCAGCTTGCTGTTAGCTCTATAGAGCAGCTTCCGGATGAGTTGCTATTACATATTTTTTCTTTTTTGCAAGCTTCTGACCTCCTTGAAGTTGAACTGACATGCCATCAATGGAAAAATTTGGCCGAGGAAGAGACTTTATGGAAAAGCCTTTATGTACGGTATTTTAAAGTCATTGAGCCTGTGGAGGAAACTTACAAAGAAAGCTATTTTAGTCTATCTGAAGCTGACCATGATTGGAGAAAAATAGATGAATTGTTGAGCTCCTTGGAACATGGTGATCTTAGACCCGATGAGGCTTTAAGATTTTTTGGTTGGGCAAATGAAATAGGTGGAGAAGCTGCCCTTCCAGACGATAACGCGTAAAAAAAGCCCTATAAAAAAGAGTAGATAAGCTCATTGAAAAGGATGTATTGATTTTTGCTTTTCAAAAGCCTGCTCCTGAGCAATTAAGAGTATCTAAAGAGCTTAAGAAACAAGGTTGCTTTATTTCTCCAGGGGTGTGCGTGCGGCTGGTAAGTCTGCCAAAAAAATGTGTTAATAAATGAGGAGGAAAGTAAGCTTTTTATCTTACCTTCAAAAGCAAATCAAGCTGCAAGCGAAGTTTGGCAACAGCTAATAATTTATACGCATAGAGGCAGAGACTATGCCAATCTCTTCAGGAATTTAATTAGCACTTTGAAACTGCTAAACGTAAAAACGTTGGCGACTTAGGCAAAAAAAGTTTATGTCCCAACACCTCATTGGCAAAATGCTGGAGCAAATGCTCCGAAAGGAAGTGGATGAGCACCTTAGCTACTAGAAGCATTCATCTAAAAGGCCATCTTTTTAGGTAATAGAGCCACAATGGACATACCAAGGAAACAGTTAAAAGCAATTGCGGCGCCGATTGGTCTAGAAATGCCAAGGGCTCGTAAAGCAGCCTTTAAACTTGTGGATATAAAAAAACAAACAAAGATATAAAAAGTTCATCCTTAATCTTCTCTCCTCCTTTCCACATGTTTTGTACCTCTTAGGCGTCCTTTTTCAAAGATTTTAGACTGCTAAAATCTAAACGAGTAAAATAAAATTGTTATTAGAAAGGTTTACTTTAGTTTCTCCTTTCCCCATCTTGAAGAGCTTAACTACTTTTCAATTCAATCAATTTTTCTACAGTAATTGTTAGGAGCTCAGCCAATATGACATCATCTTCCGTTGCTATAGAATGTTTCTTCATTATCTCCCCCCATATTGCCTTAAAACTTCCTTTAAACTGTAAAGCAAGAAATTCTCTATTATTTACCGTTTTTAATTTTTCAATATTAAATTTTAAGGCTTGGCGGATTGCATCTTGGCTGCTTATTGCTAGAGCTTTAGCTTTGCTAGCCTGCAATTTTCCTTTCCAAGACATGTCTCCATCTACCTGAGATAGTGAAGGGCTAGATGTAGCAGAAACACTGCTGGGTTGAGGTTTGGGTTTATCCTTCTCTTGCTCCTTTAGCTTGCCTTTCTCGGGCACTATAGGTTCATCTAGCCATTCTGGAGGAATAGATTGAGGCTTAATAAGATCGTCTGTTTCCGCACTAGTATCAAATGGAGAGGGGGCCTTAAGGATTATGTAGGAAGCCTCTTGCTGGGATAAACTTTCCTCCACAACTTGAATACCTTCTTTGATAAAAAGCCTTTCTCTTTCGGAAAAAGTATCAGGGCCGAAAAGATGACTTTTTCCTGCAATAACTATGACTTTGTCAGCAGAACTTAGACTTGTCTGAATATTTTCCACCATTTTCATGTTGCGTTGAGGAGTCGCTTGTATCACTATCTCTTTTACCATTTTATGAAAGATTCTTAAATAAAGGTTTAAAGATGTCAAAAAGTCTAGAGTTTCTTCTTTTTGATTAGCCTGAGATTGAAGATCCATTAAATGAGGCTTTAAGTCATCTAAGTACCCTTCTATACTTGGACGTAATGATGGAGGGCTCTCTTTTTCCATCCATCCTGATATCTGGGCAAATGTTAAATGGTGAAAGATCTTCTTTATTTTTTTTCTGCTTTCTGTAGAAGGGCCGGATAAATAGTTCATAAAGGCTTGGCAAACCCTTACATGAAAACGACTAACAACCTTATTGAAGAAAGAGTCTAGTACTTCTTTGGACAGATCTGTATCCCATGATGAAATTTGGATATGGTCTCGGTAGGCACTAGGTAATGAGGCAATATATTCTGCTCTTTTTTCTACATCACCTTCCACTAAAAGCTTAATTTTCCCCTCTTTTTTACTCAAGTATTGAGAAGCTAAAGCATTTACGAGCTTACCAATCTCTTCCGCTGCTTCTCCATGAGTTTCGCCAATCATGATAACTTTAGCTTGTATTACCTGTTCGGATAGAGAAGTAGAAGGCAAGCTTTCTCCTGTAGGATCATTCATCACAGGAGTGAAAGCCCTCAATTGGCTTGTTAAATCTTGTTTAGCTTTTGAAGCATGATCTGGTTGCATAATCTTACTCTCCCTAAATTATTAGCTGTTCTTAAACTCATTGTTTTCTTGCAATTCCTATGCCAATATGGAAAAAAGCGTGTTATTGGTTGCCGATAACAGAAAGATAAAAGCAATGGTGTTAGGGTGATTAGAGGGGAAGAGTAGCCTCAGTATCGTTAGCTAATCTTTTCGTTTTAATTTAGGAGGCTTGCATTTTCGAAAAAGCTATAAGATTTACGTATCGCTCTTTCCTAGACTGATCTTAGGCTTTCGTGGACACAGGCAATCAATAAAATAGGAAAGGCAAGATCAAATCTTGCAAATCTTAAAAAAAAAGCAACTCTGCCACTATCAACGAAAAGGGGAGCAAAAGTTCGTATCATTGAAGAGTAAACTTGGCCTATTACTTGGCGTCTAACCATCAATGGGTTAAAAAAAATTAGAGGTTTAACACAAAGTTTAGCAGAAGAGCTAGACATTAAATTGCAGGGTAATCGATGAGATAAGCTTGCTTTCTGGATATGCCTAACATTTATCTAAGTATTTAATATAGAGCAGATTGCGTTAGGTGATTTTAGGAAGGAATGGAGGTAGAGAGAGTAGCTAACTTATTAATCTATCCGAGCTTGAAGGAGAAGACGTTGAAATTTATTCTAAAGCAAAATCAGAAGGGTAAAATAGTTTCTTATTGGGCGATTTAAACCATTTAGGAAAAGCCTGTCAATGCCATTATTAAAGGCTAAGACAAAGAAGGATAGATGGGCAATTACCAAGGTAGCATGTAGGTAGGCTAATGTTTAAAGTTGCTCATTGGATTAATCGCAACCTTCTTTGAACAAACGATAAATTTTTTTGCAAAAAGCTTTTTAAAAAAGTTCATGGCTTAAAGATTGATTTTGAAAAAGAGCTTTTAAAGGTGAATGGGCAGGCGTGATACTGCAAAGGAATAAAGAGAGAAAAATGAAAGGGTAATATAAATGGCAGTATAAAAAGTTTAAGTAGGAAATTTATTCTGTTTTCTCGTTTGCAAACGAAATAAGAAATTTATATGATGCAATTTTTTATTTGAGCATCTCGCATGACAATAGCAGCACATAAACAGATCCATTTTTTAAAGGCTTTTATGCATTTTGACGAATATAATCCTCATCATTTTTTAGGCTTGCATAAAAATAAACGAGGGCAAAAAGTTGTACGTCTATGGCGGCCGGGCGCAAGCGAAGCTTATTTACAACTATTTAATAAAATTGTTAAAGCTAAATGTGTCCATCCAGCTGGGCTCTTTGAATATCGAGTTCCTGCCAATACTTCTTTTAAAGATTATAAAGTTTACCATCATAATGGCCTATTAGACTATGACCCTTATTCCTTTTTCCCCTCGCTTGGAGATTTAGATCTCTATCTTTTTAGTAGGGGCGTGCATTATCAGCTTTACAATGTAATGGGAGGGAGGCTTATTAACCATCAGGGGATGGAAGGTGTTCGTTTTTGCGTGTGGGCCCCCAATGCCAAAAGTGTAGCGGTGGTAGGCGATTTTAACCATTGGGATGGCCGCTGCAACCTTATGCGTTCTTTAGGTAGCTCGGGTATATGGGAATTATTTGTGCCCGGATTAAAAGAAGGTTTAAAGTACAAGTTTGAAATCCGCTCTCAAGGAGAGGATTTACATCTCAAAGCGGATCCTATGGCTCTATGCGGTGAAATGCGGCCTGCTAACGCTTCTATTATAGCCAATGTCGATGAATTCATATGGGAGGATGCTAAATGGATGGAAAAACGTCAAGCAGAGGCCGCTCAGCCTAAACCTATTCATATCTATGAAGTTCATCTGGGCTCCTGGAAGAAAAAAGAGGGGTGGCGTTTTATGAATTATCGGGAGATAGCCCCAGAGCTTGCATCCTATTGCCAGGAGATAGGCTATACGCACGTGGAGCTTCTTCCTATCCAAGAGCATCCATTAGATGAATCGTGGGGATATCAAGTATCCGGATATTATGCAGTCACTAGTCGCTTTGGAAGCCCTGAAGATTTCCAATGGTTTGTCAACCATATGCACGAAAATAATATTGGCGTTATCTTAGATTGGGTACCCGGGCATTTTCCCATAGATAATTTTTCTTTAGGACGGTTTGATGGTACAGCTCTTTACGAGCATGAAGATTACAAACAAGGCTATCATCCCCATTGGAATACTTATATCTTTAACTTTGGACGCAAGGAAGTTGTAAACTTTCTGATTGCTAACGCTCTTTTCTGGTTTGATAAGATGCACGTCGATGGCTTAAGAGTAGACGCCGTAGCTTCTATGCTCTACCTTGACTATGGTCGTGAAGAGGGGCAGTGGATTGCCAATCAGTTTGGCGGAAATGAAAATTTAGAAGCGATTGAATTTATGAAACATCTTAATTCCATCGTCCATAAGAACCATCCAGGTGTGCTAATGATTGCTGAGGAGTCTACCTCCTTTCCAAAAGTTACTCATCCTGTGGAAGATGGAGGCTTAGGCTTCGATATGAAATGGAATATGGGATGGATGAATGATACCTTAGATTATATTGCTAAAGATTCTATTTATCGTCGCCATCATCATCATAATCTTACTTTTGGATTGCTCTATGCTTTCAGCGAGAAATTTATTTTAGTTTTATCGCACGATGAGGTGGTCCATGGAAAGAGAAGCCTGCTAAGTAAGATGCCAGGAGACATGTGGCAGCAGTTTGCTAATTTACGCTTATTACTGAGTTACATGATGTGCCAGCCAGGCAAAAAGTTGCTTTTCATGGGAGGTGAGATTGGCCAGTGGAATGAATGGTCTAGTACAGGGCAAATTGAATGGCCCTTGCTGCAATTTCCTCTTCATCAAGGCTTAAAAGAGATGAGCAGAGATCTCAATCACTTTTACTTACAAAATCGCAGTCTATGGGAAAAAGATAATGATCCGGCAGGATTTGAATGGGTAGATTTTGAAGATCGCCACAATAGTGTGATTTGCTATCTTCGTAAAAGCTTGCATGATATTCTGCTTTGCGTACATAATTTCACACCTAATTATTACTCTGACTACAGAGTAAATTTAAAAAATTTAGCTTCGGTGGAAGAAGTTTTTAATACGGATGATGTAAAGTATGGCGGCTCTGGAAAACTTAATTCCTATCCTGAGGTCCTGACAGATTCTCAAGGAAAAGCCTCTGCCTTAAAAATCCATCTTGCTCCTTTATCCACCATGATCTTAAGAGTTAATTTTTGGTAGTTTTTACATGAATAAGCACGAATACGAAGAGCTGTGCAAAGAGATTTGGCAGCATAATAGACATTATTATATTGAGCATAATCCAGTCATTTCCGATGAAGAATTTGACTTATTGTTAAAGGAATTGGAAGAAGCTGAGCGCCTTCATCCTGAATGGGTGACTTCTAGTTCTCCTACACAGCGTGTGGGAGAAATGCTTAGCGGCGGATTCGAGACAGCTACTCATGAAATTCCTATGCTTTCTTTAGCTAATACCTATAGCAAAGATGAAATCGTGGATTTTATTAAACGCATTCAAAAGCTGTTAGGCGAGCAGGATTCAGCTTTTTGCACTGAGCTAAAAATGGATGGCATTGCTGTATCGGTGCGTTATGAAAAAGGTGTCTTTGTGCGTGGTTTAACGCGGGGAGATGGGCGTAAAGGAGAGGTGATTACCAATAATATTAGAACGATTGCTCGTTTGCCTTTGCGTTTGTATGGGGAGAACATCCCCGAGGTATTGGAAGTGCGAGGTGAAGTATTTATGCCTCATCAAGCTTTTAGGCGTTTAAATGAGGAACGTGTAAAAGCGGGAGAGCCTATATGGGCTAATCCACGTAATGCAGCTGCCGGTTCCTTAAAATTGTTGGATCCACGTGAGTCTTCTAGAAGAAAATTGGACATTGTATTTTATGGCATTGCTAACGCTCATCTTCATGGCTTAACCAGCCAATATGAGCTCCATCATTATATAAAAGGATTGGGCCTGCCTGCCTTATACGCCTATGCTAAATGCCATAATATTGAAGAGATCTGGGATTATACAGAAAAGGTCCAGCTTTTGCGTAAACAGCTTCCCTTTGATATTGATGGGGTGGTCATTAAATTAGATGCTCTTCGCGAATGGGACTTTTTAGGAAGTACTGACAAAAATCCTCGCTGGGCCATTGCCTATAAATTTGCAGCCGAGCAAGTAGCTACACGTATCCATGCTATTACTGTACAAGTCGGCCGCACAGGAGTTTTAACGCCTGTAGCTGAGCTAGAGCCTGTTTTTTTAGCTGGGAGTAGGATTGCCCGCGCTACGCTGCATAATCAAGAAGAAGTCAAACGTAAAGACATTCGTGTTGGAGATCTTGCTATTATTGAAAAGGGAGGCGATGTTATCCCTAAAGTAGTAAAGATTGATTTATCCAAGCGTGTAGAAGGGGCCTTTCCCTGGGCAATGCCCTCTTTTTGTCCTAGTTGTGGAAGTAAAGTTGTTTATGTAGATGGAGAGGTAGCTGTACGATGCCCTAACACCTCTCAATGTGCGGAACAACAATTAAAAAAGCTCATTTACTTTGCCGGCAAGGAAGCCCTAGATATTGAAAATCTGGGAGAAAAGGTGGTTGAGCAGCTGTTTAATAAAGGATTTGTCCGTAATCCTTCCGACATTTTTTGCTTAACCGCCGAGCAGCTTTCTCAGCTGGATAATTTTAAATCCAAATCTATCTACAATCTTTTGACCAGTATTGAAAAAGCGCGTAAGGTAAGCTTAGCGCGCTTCATCATGGCCTTAGGTATCAAATATGTAGGGAGTGGCACTGCTGAAGCTTTAGCTATTAGAGCAGGAGATATCTATCATCTTATGCATATGTCTGTTGAGGATCTATTAAAAATAGAAGGAGTGGGAGAAAAAGTTGCTGCTGCTGTTGTTGAGTATTTTAATGATCCTAAAAATCGCTTAGAAATAGAGAAGCTTTTAGCTAATGGCCTAGAGCTGCAACCGATGCAAGCCGCTGCTTTCAAGGGGCATGCATTTAATGGTAAAACATTTGTCTTAACAGGCACCTTAGAAAAATATTCACGTCATGAAGCTGCCTACATTATTAAAGAAAGGGGTGGAAAAGTGACGGATAGTGTAAGTAAAAAAACTAATTATGTCTTAGCGGGAGAGAGTGCCGGTTCTAAGCTAGAAAAGGCTCAAAAGCTTAACATCACTATCCTTAATGAAGATCAATTTGAGAACCTTTTATGACACGGCTTTTACCTCTAAAATTAAAATGCTAGGTTTAAAAAAGAGGTTAACTTTTTATCCGCAGCCTCTACTTTAGAGGTGTAGCCTTATTAATTTGCCTGGTTACAGCAAGAGTTGCTTAAAAACTATGTCAAAGAAATTGTTTCTAAACATAGAGAGATTACTAGACAAACCCTCTAATCCTTTAAATCTAGCAGAAGAGGGAAGTGTTAAAATTAGATTATTCGCAACTTGTTAATTTCAGTAGCCTTAGAAAAATTAGTAAGATTTTCTTCTGGGCTAGCTGTCAATGTACCCATTAAAGTTTGATGATTAAATCCGTGAATGTGCACTTTTTGTAGGCTGCCAATCAGAGCGTCGTTACCAGCAAAAACCACGTTTTTCCAACAACGTGTACGCCCCTTCAGTAAGGCCTTATCTTTAGAACTATGCTTTTCCACCAATACCTCGACTTCTGTATTTAGCAGGAGTTGTCTTTGCTTAGCTGCTATCTCATCATGCAAGCTGAGAAGTTGTTGCAAGCGTTCTTGCTTGACTTCTTCGCTAATATCATCTTTCCATCGCATTGCCGGCGTTCCTTTTCGTGGGCTATAGGAAAAAAGAAAAGCCACCGAAAACTCAATTTGCTTCATTAAATTATAAGTTTGCTGAAAATCTTCTGCTGTTTCGGTAGGAAAGCCTACAATAATATCTGTGCCTAAAGTTACATTGGGCACAATTTCTCGCAGCATGTGAACTTTCTCAAGATATTGCTCAATCGTATAAATCCGATGCATTTTTTTTAGGATGCGGTTAGAACCTGCTTGCATAGGGAAATGCACAAACTCGCAAAGTGTTTTCAAATCACGGATGGCTTCCATTAACTCTTTAGTGATATCCACAGGATGGCTTGTCATGAAACGTACACGCTGCAGACCTGGGATTTTATCTATTTGATAAAGTAAATCGTGAAAGCGACACTGCCATTCTGGCTGGTCTTTTCCATAGCTATTAACATTTTGACCTAAAAGGATAAGTTCTTTATATCCTTTACTCACTAATTGGCGGCATTCCTCTAAAATGTTTTCCGGTGAGCGTGAAACTTCAGGGCCGCGGGTATAAGGGACCACACAATAGGTACAAAATTTATCACAACCGCGGATAATGGAAATATAAGCTTTAACTTTATCGTCTCGTTTGGCGCTTAGATAATCTAGTTCAAATTGAAATTGCTCGTCCGTGCGCACAATTTGCTTATCGCTAGCTAAGACTTCATCGAGCACATGATTGAGTTCATGGATGTTATTCGTACCGAGCACAAAGTCGATATGCGGAAGTTTTTGAAAAAGAGACTCTTTTTTAGCGTTGGCCATGCAGCCGGTGACACCAATGATAGGGTTGTTCTGCAGGGAATGCCCTAACTTTCCTAGCTTCCCCATGACTTTCCTTTCTGCTAAATCTCTAATCGAACAGGTATTAAAGAGTAATAGATCTGCCTGATTTTCATCTTCCGTGCGCATAAGGCCACGCCCTTCAAGGAGGCCTACCATAATTTCTGAGTCAAGTTCATTCATTTGACATCCATAGGTTCTCACGAAAAAGCTTTGAAGTTTACGCATAATAAATCCACTTACCTGTTTTTAAGAAAAGAAGGAGTTATTGTAGGGCAAACGAAATCTTTTTTCAAGTTTTCATCCTGCTGAAGTGAGGATACGGCTTAAAAACTAAAGAAATTTTATGGGATAAACTTACAAAGATGAATAAAAACATTGGCAAAAATGGCAGATAATGGGTAAGATGTATCTTCATTCTGAATAAACATAGAATTTTTAGGTTCTAAACATGACTCAATATACAAATAAGACAATCATGCATCGTAAAGAAGATAGCCGACCCACATGGTTTATTCTAGATGCTACAGGTAAAACTCTAGGACGCTTTGCTGCCGAGATTGCTAAAATACTTAGAGGTAAGCATAAGCCCTCCTTTACTACTTATTCTGATGCAGGGGACGGTGTTATCGTTCTGAATGCTGATAAAATTCGGGTGACTGGTAACAAAGAAGCTCAAAAAGAATATATTTCCTATACAGGATATATGAGTGGCCTTCGTCGAACACCCTATCGTGTCATGAAAGCTCGTAAGCCTGAATATATCATTGAGCATGCTGTGAAAGGCATGATGCCGCATTCCCGTCTAGCTAACGCGCAGCTTAAGCGTTTACGCGTCTATGCGACCGGAAAAGAACATAATCTAGAAGCTCAAAAACCAATCAAAGCAAACATTTAAGATAAGTAGACACTATGGAAGAATTTGTAGCAACCGGTCGTCGTAAAACAGCCGTATCTTCAGTCAGGATTAGGCCAGGTTCCGGCAATATCGACATTAATGGCCGTACTTTTGAGGAATATTTTCCTTTAGAAATCCAACGACGCACGATTTTGGCGCCCTTTGAAAAGCTGAATGGTAATGGTCGCCATGACATGATTATTCGTGTAAAAGGAGGAGGCGTGGAAGGTCAAGTGATTGCTTCTCGTCTAGGCGTTGCTCGTGCTCTATTGCTCATTGAAGAGGGCTTACATCAAGATTTTAAATCCCAAGGATTTTTAACACGAGATGCACGTAAGAAAGAACGTAAAAAATACGGCCATGCAAAAGCCCGTAAGAGATTCCAGTTCTCTAAACGTTAATCTTATCCTTTTACAGATTTTACTATTTCCCAAAGGAGCCTACCGGCTCCTTTTTTATTTTTTTAGTCTAGCTTGTTCTGCTGAAAGTCAGTTTTTACCTTCTTCTATGCCTATCTCCATATT
>NZ_JSDQ01000052.1:0-61264 GCF_000813665.1 Neochlamydia sp. EPS4
CATACATTACAGCATGAAATTAAAAACGACGAGAGTGATCTTGAGATACGGCCAGTCTATGTACGTTCACAAGAAAGTACAAAGGGCCATGTTTTGGTTGTAATGTTAGCCTACATAATTATCAGAGAGCTTGATAAAGCCTGGAAAGACCTTTATCTAACAGTAGAAGAGGACTTGCGTAGCTTATCTACTTTAACATCAATAGAATGGACAGCAAGTGAGGGCTTAAGCTTTCAGCAAATCCCAGAACCACGTCACCAAAACAGACAGATACTTGAAGCCTTAAAAGCAGATTTACCAAAAGTTTTACCAAAGAATCATGCGCCTGTGGTCACCAGGAAAAAGCGCCGATAATACGCATAATCTTTTAATAATCAATAGCTTGTTTCTTCTGGTTGTTTCTAAAAAAATGGAACTTCCATTATATTTTCCCCGGCAATCGAAGAATTAGAGATAAAGCTTACCGCGCCTTGTGCTTCTAATTCATCCTCTTGATATAAAATACGAGTTGGAGAGCCTAGAGCAGGGGTAATTTGCATACCAATTCTTTAGTTTTTTGATTGCCTGCTATGGCTATCAGTTTACTTGGGAAAATTTAAAAGCAGTTGAGCTTTAATTTCTTTAGCCTGCCGCTTAGGAACTATACTTAAAAGGCTCTCTAAGAGCTTAGCATGGGTAGAGACTTTTGCTTTTTGCCAACTTGGATGCTTAAGCAAGATATCTAGAATATCGATTAATCCCTCTTCAATAGCATAATGCAAAGGTGTTCTTCCTTGGATATCCTGCTGAAGGATGTCAAGTTCAGGATAACGTGTTAATGCTAATACCATGCTAATGTTTCCTTGTAAGACAGCAAAATGGAGGGGCGTTTGGCAATGATTTTTTTCATGAGTTTGTGCATTGATATGGGCGCCATTTTTAATAAGAAGATGGGCAGTCTCCACTTGGCCACAAAAAACAGCACGATGCAAGGGAGTGCGATCCAATCGGCCTTTGGCATTAATGGTAGAGGGCTTACGTTGAATAAGTAATTGAACGATCTCATGATGGCCTTTTTCAGCTGCCCAATGAAGAGGTAAATAGCCTTCATTATCCTTTAAAGTTAGGTCGGCACTCTTATCGATTAAAAGCTGCATGGCTTCTCTTTGATTATGATAAGCGGCGTAATGCAGAGGAGCAAAGCCTACCTGAGAAGGTGTATTCACAAAATCTTTACGACCCCACCTCCATTTTTTGCTAATTTCTTGCTTAAGATAATCGACTGCTCCTAGCTGGCTGGCTATAAAAAGATCGGTGACTTTTAGATCCTTTTGTAGCTCTTGCTTTTTGGCTCTTAGTTTGGCTAGCTCTGGCTCCATGGCTTCTTGCAGCTCATAGCCTTGGTCTGTCAGCTGCTGCTTGCGCTCAAAAAGCTTTTCAAAGATATCTTGATACCTTTCAAACTTTTCTTTAAGCTGAGCTCGCATCTGCTCTAAATTGGTTGCGTCCTCTAGAGGAAATTCTTCTTTAAGCTGATGGATACTTTCTTCTAGTCTTTGTTGGTAGGCGTGCTCTAAGGTACCTTTTGTTTGAGCATTCAGCTGGATGGTCTGACCTTCTATTATAATTAGTTCTCTTGCGTCTAACAATCCTCGGTAGTTCTCTAAGCAATTTTCTCGAATGCCTTCTATTCGTGTATCGATTTGCTGCCGGATCACTGAGATTTCTCTTTGTTCAAGAGGTGGCTCAAGCTCTTTTAAATAAGCATCCATGATGTCTGTTGTTAAAGCAGCATTTTCCTGCATGGTCTCATCAAAAGCTCCTATAAGCCCTCTTAAACGATAAACTTCTCTTTCAATTCTTGCCATCTCACCACTGATGTGATTTAAGGAAGCATTACAGTGAATGATTGGACGGGCAGGATCGTAGTCTAGTGAAGAAGAAAGTTGCATAATTTTTATTCCTTAAAGGGGAGGGTTAAATATCTATTGTTTTATTTAAAAGCAATCTAAGTTTTTAAATGAGGTTTCTTTATTTCGTCAAGGAAATGTTTTTTTAAAAATAATTTTTTTGCATTTAGCTTAGATAATCAGCGACTTAGGAGGCGTTTAATGCCCTTTAGTGGCATTGAAGCTATATAATTGAAGGAGTAGAAATAAAAAACTTGGTCTAGCTAGTTGCTAAAAAGGCAGTGATAGGCATCTAAGGGGGGGTATCTATTTGCTCTTAGGGTCTTAGATATAAGCTCTATATCATTCTAACTTATCTATTTCATAAACAACGTTAACATTTGCTTTGATTTCAATATCACCTGGTTCTATAGGCGTCAGCTCCGAAGCCATAGTTTTAAGAAACATAGGAGTTAAAGATTGCGGAGATCTAGCAAGAGTATCGTTGAGGGAGATGGATAAGAGGCGGTTTAATTTTACCTGGGCAGCCTCAGCCATAATTTTAGCATCTGCAATAGCATTCTTAGTGGCTTTGGCGACGGCTTCTTCCCAATAAACTCTTTCATCTTTTAAACTAGCATAGATGTGATCAATTTTATTGGCTCCTGCTTGATGAGCAGTGTCAATAAGAGCGCCAATCTCTTTGATTTTATCTGTCTTTATCTTAAGGGTATTAGAGACTTCATAACCATTGATGGTAGGGCGCCAGCCCACAGGCGGGTTTTGAGGGGGGAGAGTATAGGTAGGTTGGATGCTAAACTGGCCTGTCTGGTATTCAGACTTATCAAAACCTTTTTTGTTTAGCTCTCCAATGATAGTTTGCATTTTTTTTGAATTCTCCGCTAATACATTATCGGCTTCTGCTCCCAAGTTAGTGATACCAATGATTAGACTAATCTGGTCTGCTTGCTTATGTAAAACAGCTTGTCCTTTAAGGCTGAGTGTAGGAATCTCTGCTGCCCTTGCAAATGTGCATAAGAACAAGCAAAGTAATGGCGTTAAAACTTTAAACATCATAACCTTTCTTCTTAATTTCTAATTAATTAACCGATAGATCGTCAGGAATCATAGAAAGCGAGGCATATTTCCCTCCCATCTCTCGTAGAAGACTTTGCCAAAGTTTATCCGGAGGAGTATGAAAAATATGTTTAGTCGTGGCAGGATAGATGAACCATGTTTCATCTAGCAATTCTCTTTCCAATTGGCCTGCTCCCCAACCGGCATATCCAAAGCAAAGATGGATATAAGGCCCATTCTCATCATTTAAGGAATCTTGTAAGAATTGTAAATCTCCACCCAGATAGATATCTTTAGTGATTTGTAAGGCTTGATGGGAAATATCTTTGCCCGTATGAAGAAGCATCATTTGGTTAGTTTGGACAGGTCCTCCTCCACGTATTCCTACACGTGGATTAGCTAAATGTTGAACGCTAATAATTTCTTCAGGCAATTCGAGATCTAAAGGTTTATTGATAACCAGGCCAAAAGAACCACTCGGGTTATGTTCACAGATAAGAACGACGGCACGAAAGAATATGCCTTTATCGATATCAGGAGAGGCGATCAGAAAATGGCCTTTTTGTATTTGTGTATAGGGGATAGCTTCCATCACTCACCTAACTTAATCTTTTACACCATTCATAACTTGCGCAGAATTGTTTGTAAATCTCTAAGTCTGTTCACTCTGTTTTTTTAGCATTCATGTCTATAAGTTGTTGATTATACATCTTTAATGCTTCTTCAGTATCTGCCACTCGTCTAAGTAGTTCTCGATAAACTTTTTGGAACTCCTGATTTTCAAAAAGCTTACATCCTGATGAGCTTCCATGGCTTTGCTCAGCCAAAGCATAGACCCGTGAGAGTGAAGTATTAATTTGATCGATTTCTTGGTTGAAATAATTACGAAATTCTTGAGGGGTAGATAAGGTAGATAGGAGGTTAAGACGGCGTGCGCGAAGACGCTGCCAGCCTTTATCCATATTGAATAGTAAACCATAGTGATTAATATCATTCATCATCGTTTCTCCTTTGCTTAGAAAGGAGTTAGCTTTTAAATATAGCTGATCAGTCATCAACAATTTTCCTAGGGTTCCTTGCCCCTTTTCGACATAACTTAAAATATTACTCCCTTTATCTGTGAGTAAACGAAGGTTGTGGGAAGCGGCAGATAAGTTACTTAACATCCCCTCTACCCTGTCCCATAATGTAAGAACTTTCTCAGTAAGTGTATGCGCATTTTTTATCATTTGAGAGAGTTGCAAGGGCTGGTTTAAAGCATGAGTAATAGAATTAACATTTTGAATAGCCATCCCTAATTTTTTTACAATCTTTTCTTCGGACATTTCATTAAAAACCGTAGAGATAGAATTAAGAGAGGTATCAAATTTTCCTGCAAGCTCTTTAAATTCTTTAAGAGTATCTTCCACACTACCGGCTTCAGTGGCATACAAAATCTCCTCGTTCACAAGGCGTAAAGGCTTTCCTGCCTTGGAAGGAAAGGGAATAATGACTACCGATCTTTCTCCTAAAAGGCCAGAGGTACGCACAGAAATCTCATCGGTGCTAAACACATTCACATTAGAATCTACATGCAACACCAGCTCATAAACATAAATAATTCCCTGGTATGGCTGACGGGATTCTATAGCATCTTTTATCTCGTGTATGGCCGCTACTTCACCGACTGGCTTGCCAGCAAATGAGACTCGAGTTCCTACTGAAATTTTATCAATATTAGGGAAACGTACACGTAGTACACGCTTTTCATCTCCTAAGGAAGGGTGTAAGAACATTAGAGCAAACACAATGACTGCCATAGCGGTGACAACAAAAATTCCTATCATAATATTTTTCAATGGATCGGTCATAATGATTTTATTTGCTCCAGATTTTTATAATTAGAGGAAGGCGAGTAAGCGCGAGTGACGATAGCATTTTCAAAAAAAGCATTGATTAGGGGATCGTCAATTTTAATAAATTCTTTCTTAGAAGTTATATGCATGAGTTTTCCGTCATGATGGAAAGCTAATCGATCGCCTACTTCCATAGCAGAATGAATGTCATGGGTGACTACAATACTAGTAGCTTTCAGTTCATGTTTGGTAGTATTGATTAACTGATTGATTTGCTGGGCCGTAATGGGGTCTAAGCCGGTAGTAGGTTCATCATAAAGAATTATTTTAGGTCGATAGATCACTAGGCGAGCTAAGGCAGCACGTTTACGCATTCCTCCTGATAAATCAGAGGGCATTGCCTTTTGCTTGCCACTTAATCCCACTATTGCAAGAGCCTCTGCTACGCGCTGCTGGATTTCTCTCTCATCCACTTCCTTTTCATGCTGGCGGAGATAAAAAGCGGTGTTTTCTCCGACATTCATGGAATCAAAAAGGGCTGCTCCTTGAAATAGCATGCCTACTTCCTTGGTTACCTTTAGCTGCTCATGTTGGCTAAGAGAATGAAGAGCTTTACCATTAATGTTAATCGTGCCCTGGTCAGGAAATTCAATACCCATAATCTGGCGTAAAAGCACGCTTTTACCTACCCCTGATCTTCCCAGAATAACTAGCGTTTCGCCTTCATAGACATTTAAAGTGAGGCCTTTAAGGACCTTTAATGCACCATAAGATTTATGTAAATTTTGAACTTCGATGATCGCCATTTAGATTCCTTTAGCTTGCAAAGTATTCAATGTAAGCGTAAGAGCTATTTAAGGCTACGGTGATTAAGAAGTTGGCGACTAGAATCACAGAATAGCAGATGACCACACTGTTGGTGGTTGCTCGCCCTACTCCGGCTGCTCCTCCACGGGTGGTCATTCCGCGGTAGCAGGAAATGGTGATAATGATCAGGCCGAACACAAAAGCTTTTGCCAATCCGCTAAAAAAATCGAAAAGCTCAATATTGACTGGCAAGGGATCAATAAAAGATGTAGGAGCCATTCCATAGTAATAGACTGCAATAAAGTAGCCTCCTAAAATCCCACATAAGCAGCTAAAAATGGTAAGCAAGGGCATCATAACTAATCCAGCGATAAAACGAGGGGCCACTAGATAACGTAAAGGGTTGACAGACATGGATTTTAAGGCATCAATTTGCTCTGTTACCCGCATGGTACCTAACGTGGCACACATCGAGGCACCTACTCTGCCTGTGATCATGAAAGCTGTAAGCACAGGACCTAATTCTACTAACATAGATTTGGTAACCATTAAGCCTGTCGCGCTAGCAAGCCCTTTATCTGAAAGCTGAAAATAAGCTTGGGCAGCAAGCACCATGCCCGTAGAAAAGCCTGTGATACCTACGACCGGCAAAGATAAAACCCCGATCTCATAGAGTTGGTCGCGAATTAAGACCCACTGAGGAGGCTTGCGCAAGCTTACTGCAATCACTGAGGTAATAAATACAATATAGTCTCCCAAAGAGGCTAAACTGCGTCCAATGGGTGAGCTCAAAAGCCAATGTTTTGACATGCCATACAACTCATCATAAAAAAAGCATTCTATTAGAAAACAATCTTTAATGAAAAGCATAACCTTAAAAGAACGAAAAGCCATGGCACAGGGGAGGAAAATTAACTTAGACAATTCTCTTTAAAAAGCTTTCTAGCTTATATCAAAAAAGCTATAAAATTTAGCTTTTATTGCATTAACCTCAACTTCCTAAACTTATTTATTTGACTTTTCAAAAATTTTATTTCTAAAAAACTTGTTTTTTTTATGAAAATTTATTTTCTTAACCAAGGGTTAAAACTAGCTATAGGTTGGCGCAAAAAAAATCAGCTATTAGAAAAGCCTCTCTTTTGCTATCACATAAATATGTTTGAAAGGTTAAAGACTAATAATCGCGCTTCCATTTAAGCTGCAGCTGAGCGCTTGAGTCATCTCCAACTTGTGCTCGTGCCTTGATGTTACGCCATAGATTCGCTTCTACGCTAATCTCGTTAACTTCAGAGGTAATGCTTTTATTAAGAGAGACAAAAACCCCGCGGGAGATATACTTGCCTACTTGTATGGAAACTTCATTAGATTCCTCGCCCTCTGATTTGTTAATATCTATGCGGTCTAAGCCGATGCTATCCCGAATCCTAGTGAGTACATCAGGGCCTTTATTGCCTTCTTTACTTAAATTGCTTATCGATTGAGAAAGTTCAGCTCCTTGGAAAGGAGTAATGTCGGTGACGCCCCTTCCAAAAAGTATCCAGGATAATATCTCACGTTGAGACATAGGAGGATTAGAACGGAAGGCTATGGAGGGGTTTTTCACAGAGCCCTTAAGGATAACTTCAGCGACCATTTTACCTAAATCTTTACTAGCAATCACATAAAGATTGGTTTTTTTATCAGGCTCTCCTGCAAAAGAAATGGTGCCCTCTTTAATATCAAAAGTTTTTCCATTAAAGTTGTAGTCTCCTTCAATAATTTTGACATCTCCAAAAAGCTGAGGAGTCTGAGGAGTACCTTTCACTTTAACGCCTCCTTGCCATAGGCTAGCGAGTGCTTTGCCTTTAATGGTGGTGCTAGAAGCTATATCAATTTGCATATCCAATTCTACGGGCCAGGTAGGCTGAGAAGAATTAAGAAGGGGGGATGTTTCTCCTTCGGGAACATTAATATATCTCACATCGACAGAGTAGGCGAGTGCGGGAGCTTGTTCAGGAATAGTAATTTGGAGCGAATCAGTAGTAAGATGGCCCGTTACCTTGGCTTGACGAGCATTACCTTTAATGATCGTTTCGCCACTAGCGATGGCTTTGGCAAAATCCAGATTTAACAGTTTAATACGTGCGAGTTGGATATTGAGCGTGAAGGGAAAATCTAACTCTTTTTTTAATTCTAGCCTGCCGCTACCACGGATTGCTCCCTCATTCATATCGAAAGCTTCAAATTCCTGCAGAGTCAGTATTTTATTGTTAGCTTCAATTTTAGCATTGAGATGATGAAAAGCAGCCCCGGTCGTAGGACTTTCAAAAGAACCATCCTTAATAATAATATCTCCTTGCGTATGAAGGTCATTAAGGGAACCTGTAACATCTAAAGCGATAGAAGTATGACCTGAGATAGAAGAGGACTCTATCTCAAATAAAGGCAAAAAAGGACTAATTTCTCCTTCAGCAGCAAGATGAACCAAGAGAGGGTCATGCTTGCTTATTTGAATGTCTAAAGGATTAATAGAAAGGTGAATAGGTAATCTAGCAGTTACTTCAATAGGTTTTGGGGTAAGTCCTATGATCTGAGCCGAACCTGTCATTTGGTTTTCTAAAACGGTTCCTATCATACGTGCTTCTAAAGAGGTGGGAGAGTCTAGAGGATCATCGACTAATCTAATTTGAGACAGATGGGCACGTATATGACCCTTTAAATTTTCTGGATTGCCAAATAGATCCACCTCGCCTTGTAGATATCCTATCAAAGGAGCTTGTAAATGAAGGGGGTAAAACAATTCTGCCGGCAAATCTTGAAATTGAAAGCGGGCTGTTGCATAGGCATTTTCTTTTTGGTGATCGAGAGTAAAAAATAAATGACCGACGCCTATTCGCAGCGATAAAGGAGAAAGTTCAAAGAAATTGTTATATTTGGTAAAAGTAAAAGTTTTTTGCAGATCAAAAGGCTTTTTTTTCAAGTGCCCTTGAAGAAGTTCTACTTTTACTGTAAGCTCCTCCTTGTTTAATTTCCAGAAACCCTGGGCTTGGGCCGCCAAAATACTCTCTTCATCTTCTTGAGTGGAGATACTAAAAGGCCAATAATCTTTCATCCTCTCCACTTTTGTCTCAGCGTTTAATCCTGTAAGGCTCCCACTACTGCTATAAGCTTTCTTAGCTTTTAAATGTAGATCTGCTTGAGGAACGCTGAAAGCATTCGTTATATTCCCTGAGAGGATAGCTTCTTCTAAATAAAAATCGCCATACCGTCCTTTACCTATCTGCCAAACAAAATCCATATTTTGCAATTCTTTCTTATCTTCTAATGAGGCTGTATCGTAAAATTTTAAGGACACATTGCTTGAAGTTAACAGATCGATATTTAAATATTTTTGCAGTAAATAGCTGTTTTTTATGGAGGCTTCTAAATGACCGATGAGCGTTTTAGTCTCTAATTTATAATGAAGGTCTCCGGTTAATTTTTCATTCCCATATTCGGCATCAATATCTTTTAAGTGGATATGCTGCTGGCTCCCTTGCCAAGGATTATCTATTTTAAATTTTAGCTGATTGTGGATAAAACTTAAAAAAAGTTGCCCTTTTAAAGCCTCTTCATTTGTTTTAATAAAAGTAAATTGCCCTTCTAAATCTTCTAAACTTTCATTGCAAATTTTTAGATGGTCTGTCGCAACTTTAAGTTCGATAATAGGATTGATGACCGTACCCGCAAAGGAGCTGATGAATTGCATAGAACCTTCTATAGGGAAATTTAAAGGATTTTTCCAGCGTGAAAGATGAGCCACAACCCCCGTGAATTTGCCTGTTTCTATTTGAAAAGTAGAGGTGTTAAGTAAAAGTTCACCTTCAACTTGCAAAGGTCCTATATTGCCTGCCACTGAATGAACTTTTAGCCAACCGTCTGGATGGTAGACAAATTTTCCAAGTATATCCTCAGAGGCTGATTCTATTATCTTAATATCTTCTATCGCACTACATTTGAATTGCCCCTGGTAAGATTGATCAGCAGCCAGGGTTCCTCCTAATTCTAGAGCGGCATCGTGAGCCAGCTCTAAGCCTAGCCATTGAAAAAGAAGGCTTTGTTTAGGGGCGAGCAGATCTAAATGATAGGTAAAATGGGAGGAGCCTTGACAAGAAAGGTTTAGGCGCATTCCCTCTTGATTTAAAGCTTCTTTTTTTAAGGATAGATTTACATGAGCGATATGATTTTGAGGACGAAAAGTTAAAGAGCCAGAAAGATCTAACGGAAAAAGTTGAGCAGGGAATTCATGAGGTAAAAGATGGGGAGCAATCGTAAGATTTTCAATAGAAAGCTCGGCAAAGTGAATATTATAAGGAAAAATTTTCCAAGAGAGTTTGGGCTTGTCGGCAGGAGAATTTAATGGGGGAGTAGGGTAATCTAGGAGATGTACATGGTTTAAAGAGACTGCCCGTAAAGCAAAAGTTTTGCTAAGCAATCGCCAATAGGGAATGGAAAGCTTAATTTCATCTATTGTCAGCCAAATCGATTGGTTGTGCTTAATTTTAACCTTATAAGCAACCCAGTTAAAAGGCAGGGGGAAAGCCAGCTCCTCAATCTCTACTTCATGACCCGTTTTTTCATGAATGATTTCCGTTAGAAAGGAAAGAATAGCCTTTTGGGCGTGAGAAGTTTGTAGATAACCCCATACTGCTACAAATACACAAATCAACCCCACTAGAAAAACAGATAAAACTTTTTTCATCTTAAAATGCCTGCCCAATGCTTAAATAGACTTGAAACTTCTCGTCAATATGATATCTACGGTGTAAAGGAATTGCAAGATCTATCCGTAAAGGGCCTACAGGGGTGTTATATCTTAGTCCAATACCAGCAGATTGCAAGATTTGTTTGTTAAATTGGGGTAAATAATTTTTAAAAACATTTCCAAAATCATAAAAAATTACCCCTCCCCATGTTTCTGTGGCTCGCCAACGTCCTTCTAAAGAATAAATCATCATGGAACGCCCGCCTATCGGTTCATTATCATGTAAAGGGCTAACTGTCATGAAATGATAACCTCGCAAAAGATTTTCATTTCCTGCATAAAAGCGTTCAGAAGGAGGTATGGTATGACGTTTTTTCCCAAATATCGAGCCAAAAGTTCCTTTAGCAGCAAAAACAAAGCGTTTATCCGAGGTAAGAGGAAGATAAATAAAACCTGTAAAAGTGTTAATGCAATAGGCGAATTTGGGATGAAGAATCTGTAAAGAAGGGATGATTTTAACATGGAGGGCCAGACCCTGCGTGGGATCTAAAATATTATTAGTTTTTTTCCAACGCAGCTGGAAAGGGATTTTGAACAAATTGAAATTTCCGTTGTTATCAGAATGAGTATCACGTAAACGTTTAAACATCCCTCCATACGAAAGGCGCGTGTAATCATTAAGTTGCCTTTCAAGAATACCTGAAACACTGAATGAGGAAGCATGAAAACCTTTAGTCGTTTGGCGTTGAAATTCTGCCAGCCAGATAAGGTCCTGGTTTGAGCGTTGAAAGTCAGGGATAACATAAGCTAAAGTTCCTTCCTGGAGGCGTTGAGCCATTAATGCTTTAAAGCTAAGCTTTTCCCCGCGACCTCGAATGTTTCGATGTTCCCATTCACCTAAGATCCCTAAGCCATCGTCTGTAGAATATCCTATACCTGCCGCAATGCTGCGATGTTTACCTTCTAAGACTTCTATTTCTATGGGAAGTAAGCCCTCTTGTGAAGCACTATCGAGATGAGTAATGGAAATAGAGCTAAATAGGCCGGTGGCTTCTAAGGCACCATGAGTTCTTTCAATCGGCGTAGGATGATACATATCTCCTAGATGCCAGGCAATCTTTTTACTAACAAATTCGGAAGAAACCCGCTGGAGGCCTAAAAACTTTACTTCTCCAAAATAGCATTTAGGCCCTGTATTGACACGGAGGACAACATAGATAGAGTGCGTGGATTGATCAGCAATCACTTCGCGATCTACAATTTTTGCTAGTGGATAACCCTCTCTTTCTAACTTTAATATTAAAAGCTCTTCGGCATCAAGAATACTTTTAGGGAAGGCGGGACGACCCAATGTGAGGCCTAACTCTTCTTTATTCCAATTCGTATAAAGAGAGGTTAGATCATTTTTAAGGTCGGAAGGGAGAATTTCAAAGCTGGCCAAAGGGTAGACTGGGCCGGTATTGATCTTAAAAACTACTTGGGCTGTCTGATGGTTGAAGTTAACTTCCACATTGACTTTAGCTTGGTAATAGGCTTGGCTATGAAGAGCCTTAATGAGAAGAGGCAGATCTGCTTCGGCACGTCTTTTTAAGCCACGATTAGTAGAAGGAGGAGAGCTTTGCAGCTCTACCGTTTTAGAGATTGTTTGTAGTAAAGAGAGGGTTTCGGGATGAGAAACCCCTTGAAAAATTACCTGATAAGCTTCGACAGCATACAAAGAAAGATTCAAAATCGCTATAAACATGATCAGGCATAGTATTTTGGAGAAAGAGGCGATCATGCTTTAAAGTCCTAATTTTCTTTTATCCAGCAGTAAGGTAAGCATTATTGCTTGATTCTAAATTTTCAACAAGAAAAGAGTCATTTATTTTTGCAAAATGGATTGACTATCAACTAGTTGTTGATCCTTCTTCTTAAGGATTTTTTATAGCCCATACAGAAAAAAAAGCATGCAGGGATAGAATGGCATGTTATTTGCTATAAAATAAAAAGTGATATTTTTTTTATTTAATATAATAATTAGACTTTTTAATTAATTATTATTATAATGAATATTATTAATTAATAATATTAATGGGGAAAATGTATGTCAGTTTCTAATGGATTACCTCAGTGGCAATCTACCTATCCTTCAAGAGAAGGAAATATAGAGGTTAAAAATACTTCTTCCTCCCCCAAAGCTATTTTCATAGGGGAAAGAGGGAAGGTTGATCAAGCGGTGCATCAGCTGGCAAGCGCAAGTCGAGCAGTAGCAACTGAAAAGCCTAAATCTTTTCAACGCACTTCTCTCCCAACCGCTAATCCTTTGGTAAAAAGGATATATAAGCGGGCAATTAAATCTACTCCCTCTTTTACTGCAAAGCAAGAAATCCCTTCTAAACCAAAGTTTATGTCTTCCAAAGAGCATGGCTTATATAAAGGTAAGAGAATCTCTTCTTTAGATCCCGAAGAAAATAAAAATATCGATAACTTTGCTAAGAGCCAATTCAACTCCTTTTCTTTTAAGGGAATATGGTCAGGTTTGCAAAAGGTCGGTTTAGCATTTAAAGCGGCTCTTATTACGGCAAGCTCGCCTCTTTCATCTTTCATTAAATCAGTTACGGCCGCTGTCTTAAATTTCTTCCATAGACAAGGCTTGCCGTCTGACTTAGCAAAGTTTAATTCTTTTAAAATTAAAAATGACGAGAGAACATTAAAAGATATTAGTGAAATGATTATAGGCAGAGAAGTAGATCATCAACTTAGCGATTTAAAATTCGATGACCTGTCTGTTGGAGTCCAATTACCTACTCAATTTTCTTTAGACTTACCGCGTGCTGATAATTTTGTTATTAACGGTAAAAATATGTTCCCCTATACAGAAAAAACCGCAGAGGAGGTAAAAAATTGTGCGGAGAAAATATATGAGGTCTTAGGAAGAGAAGAAACCTTGGTGGTGGGACGTTTTTTTCATCAATCCTGCACCGTGGGACTTTTGCACAAGTTTATTCAGGGAATGGAAGAGTTTAACAATACAAATGAAAAGAATAATCGGTACGCATATGGGCAAGCACCTGGAGGAGAGCTTAATATTGAGGTGCAAAAGGGGATCGCTCATTTTTCTTATAAGCTCACTTATCAAATTATGAGAGAAGAAGATCCCGAGACTGTTATGGCTTATTGTGGAATGGAAACAAGAATTAGCCTGCCTCTTGAAGAATTAAAAAATTTAACTCGCTTAGATCTAGAGAGTTTAGAAGGGCAAGGGGAAGAGAAGGTTAAAGAGCTTGCTCCTAACTTGCAGGCTGTGGTTGCCTGCACAAAGTTTTATGCCGCTCTTGAAGAGGCTCATGAGGCTAATGGAATTTCTAAAAAAGAGAAATAAAGGAAGAGTCTCTAGCAAAGGATAGAGGGGATTTTATTTAAGCCGTATTTAACCAGGGTGAATTAGCCTCTCTGGCTTCTGGCCTGGCGATTGGGTGCTCTATCCTTCTGTTCGTAGATCATAGGCTTATTTTTCCAGAGGAGCATAAGCTTCTCGGCAGGTTTTAAAACTTCTCAACAAATTTACGATCACTTATGCTTTTTTCTTACTCATCTTAAGGTGTAAGAAATGCTTGCTCGCCCAAAAAGTCTAGAAATTTATAGACGTCTTTGTGAAGTAATTCCAGGAGGAGTCAATTCTCCTGTGCGTTCTTGTCAAAATATGCATCAGCCTCCTTTAGTGGCTGAGCGCGCTTGGCAAGATCTTCTCTATGATGCAGATGGGCATGCCTATATCGACTACTGTGGTTCGTGGGGAGCTCTCATTCACGGCCATGCGCATCCTCAAATTATAGAAGCTGCGCAAAAACGCATGGCCTTAGGCTCTACTTTTGGCATTACGACTTCGATCGAAGAAGAGCTTGCTCGCTATGTCATTACGCTCATGGAATCGATTGATAAAATTCGCTTTGTCTCTTCAGGTACAGAAGCGACAATGAGTGCTATTCGTCTAGCAAGGGGATACACCCAACGCGAATTAATTATTAAGTTTGCAGGAAACTATCATGGCCATGCAGATTTCTTTCTTGTACAAGCTGGTTCAGGGGTAGCCGGCTTTCTATCCCAAGCTTCATCACAAGGTATTCCTCCCGAGGTCGTTCGTTATACAATCTGCTTGCCATATAATGACATAGAGGGGTGTCGCCAAGTGATGCGTGACTCTAAAAACCGGGAACGTATTGCCGCTGTGATTTTAGAACCGGTTGCAGGTAATATGGGTGTGGTGCCTGCTACGCAGGAATTTATCCATATGCTACGCCAAGAAACTTCTGCCACAGGCGCTTTATTAATTTTTGATGAAGTCATGACAGGTTTTCGAGTGGGATTAAAGGGAGCGCAAGGCTTGTATGGGGTTCGTCCTGATCTGACTACTTTTGGGAAAATTATTGGAGGGGGCTTTCCTGCCGCTGCTTTTGGAGGACGCCGCGATATTATGGATTGCTTGGCTCCCTTAGGGTCTGTTTATCAAGCGGGAACATTATCGGGAAATCCTGTAGCTATGGAAGCAGGCTTACAAGCCCTAAAGCTCTTAAATCAAGAGGGTTTTTATGAAGAGCTATTACGTAAAACTAATCTTATCACTCAGCCTATTCAGGAATATCTTTTAAGCACAGATAAGCAAGCTTGCATTCAGCAGGTAGGCTCCATGTTTACTCTGTTTTTCGGTTCTAAAAAAATTACCCATTTTGGTGACACCAAGCAGCTGGATAACGAAATGTTTGCTCGTTTCTTCCGCTATTTATTTGCAAAAGGCATCTACATTCCTCCCTTGCACATTGAAGCATGGTTTATCTCGCAAGCGCACAGGGAAGAAAATTTAATCAAAACACGTGATCTTATTTTAGAATTTTTAAAAAAAGAGATGCCTTGATCTTAAAAATAGGAAGAGGCAAGGAAACTTTTTGCTTTTTTTACTCTAAATGGCCCTGGGTTGATTGCCTGATGCTTTTACAATGACTCTAGCCATTCGATTAGGTATATAGTGATAAGGTAAAATCTCTATATCTACAATGCTAACTGTTTTAAAATCAGCACCTTTTTGAATAGCAGCTTGAATAGCTTGTTGCTGTAGCTCTTCTAAGGTCTCCTGGCGATGTTCTAAAGAAACGACAGTATCAATAGTGGCCGAAATTGTAGCAAGGGCAGCACCAAATGCATTCGCATAATGAGCATAGGGCGGAATAATAAAGCGCCCGTCAAAAAGATGTTGCGGCAATAAAGCAGAGCCCCCTCCAATCATAATCACAGGCAGGGAACGTTCTTCAGGCCCAATTTTTGAGATAAGCTCATAAATTTGTTTGACCACTTCATCGATAACTGCTTTACAGCCTTTCCTAGGTAAGGATACGTTTTGGGGGCGGGCTCCAGCAATATCTACATAGCCTAAAGCTAGGGCGATATCTGTCAGAGTCAATTGCTTTCCCCCAAAGCTGAGTGATTGCGAGAAAGTTTTATTGCCGCAGCTTTTAGGGCCAATATGAATTTTCTCTTGGGTAATTTGAATCTGGCTGCCTCCTCCTAAAGCTATAGAATATACATCAGGCATAGGAAAATTTAGAGTCACTCCCCCTATGCATGAATTATTAAAACAGCGTCGTGGAATGCCTTTACGAACCATTCCAATATCCGTAGAGGTGCCACCAATATCAATAACAATAGCATCTTCTTTTTGAGCTAGACGTGAGCCTCCAATAAATGAATTGGTAGGGCCTGCTGAGATGGTAAAGATAGGATATTCATTAGCGTTTGCCAAGTCCGCTACACTTCCATCGTTTTGTGTAATCCAAAGAGGGCAAGCGATGCCCAGATCTCCACAAATGGCCACTAAATTTTTAAACGCCGTAGGCATGACTTGTTTTAAAGCCGCATTTAAAATGGTGGAGTTTTCGCGTTCAATAAAGCCTGCTCCCCCAATTTGATGGGAAAGAGAGATAGGCAGTTCTCCTTGCGTCATCTCTTGCGCAATTTCTTTTACCAGCAGCTCGTGATGAGAATTTAATGAGGCATAGACCCCAATAACTGCTAAGCTTTCAATGTTTTTTTTCAACAACTCTTTTAAAGCCGATCTAATCTCAGCAGGATTGATGGGCGTGATAGGATCGCCATGGCATTCAAAGCCTCCATTAATAGTAATGGTATCTACATACATGCTTTTTTTAAGCGCAGGAGGCCATAGTAAACAACTAGGTAGCGATTGGGGATGATGCCCAGCAATGCGAATCACTCCTACGCGGTAAAGATTATCCTGTTGGTGAATGGCATTGGCTACCTGGGTAGTTCCTAAAAATATTCCTGTAATATCTTCACGGATAATAGAAGCTTCATCAAGAATTTGCTTTAAAGCTGTTTTAATGCCTGTATTTAAGTCGGGAGTGGTAGCAGTTTTTGCACAGGCAATCACCTCGTTATCCGAGTCTAAAAGCACTACATCTGTGTTAGTTCCACCAATGTCAATGCCGATTTTATATTTTTGATTTATTTTCATGTGGTAATACTTAGCACGCTACTTTTTTGGCGCGCTTTATGAATGGGTTTATAATCGGTCTCATAGCCAAATTTTCTAGGACCCACCAAGGCAAGCCCTTGCGGGGTGGTCCAAATTTCTGGAGCTGGAAGTGCTATTAAATTAACCCTTAGGCCATATTGGAGTAATTCACTGGTAATAGGAGCTCCTGTTTCTTGCTCTAGCAGCATTAAGATATCAGGAGTGGTAGCAATGATCTTACTATTAATTTTTGCTAATAGATATTCATTTTGAAAAATAAGCTCTATTTTATCTTTGGAATTCTGAATGGTAATCGAGCCTTGAAGAAAACCTTTGGAGATTTCGCGATCTATATCAGTAATTTTGCCCGAGCCAATGAGAATACCTTTGCAATGGTTTAAAATAGCTTCTAAAGGATCTTCTCCTTTTTCTTTTGCCGAGCGGTGAGCTTTTCCTAGGTTAATAGCGCGTGAGATGCTATTAGGTACCGTGCATTCACGGGCCTTAGCCCCGGTAATAGGATAAAATGCAAAGGCGGCTATTGATCCCATCGCAATGGTAGCGCTACGTCCAATTTTTTCTAAAGCAAAGGTGTTTTTAGCGTGGATAACCACGGCGTTGTCTAGACTATCACTAATAAAGCCAGGATTAGGAGAAACCCCATAAAGGTGACCAGAACTCATCTGAGCTTCAGGGAAGGCCCGTCCCATCATATCAGCATCCAATACAGGCAATCCCATCTGAAGACCGGTGATAATAGGGGTAAACGCATTGTGGCCCCCAATTTCAAAAGGCATGATAGCTGTGATCTTTTTATTTAAGTTTTTTTCTACAATCTTAAATAGTTCGACATAATCACGTCCGGTAACAATTTTTTCCATTTCAACAGTGGGGGCTCCCATAAAACCTATGGGGATAACAAGAGCCTCAGGCTTTAAATCGGCGTAGTTAAGAATTGAAAGGGAAGCTTTTTTTTCCATCTCATAGCGGGCCATCATGTAAGCATAAGTAGAATCGCCTCCACCTCCCGATCCTAAAATCGCGCTTCCAATGGCTAAGTCATCTAAGTTTTGCAATGTTAGCTTTTTCACTATATTTCCTTTGAATTAAAACAAAAAATGTACCTAAAGATGAGCCAATAGTGGCATCTAAAACGGGAATAGAGGTTAAAGAAACTCCATTCAGACTAGAAAAGCCCATCGCTAATCCCAACATCCAAGCAAGAAAGTGACAGGGATAATCGTTGGAGGTCACGGGAAGCTTTTTTACTTGTTCAATGAGATAACGGGTAATAATCACACTGCCCATACTGGCGACAAAAATTCCCATCACATCTAAAACAATGATAAGATGATTGAGAAAATTGAAACAAGACAGGAAGGTACCCACACCTCCAAAAAGTAGAGTTCTTAATTTTTCTGATTTGATTTTTAAAAGCGGCTCTAAGCAGACGGCACCTGAGTATAGATTAATATTATTGGTGGTCCATCCTGCTAGGATAAGAAATAAAGCCACCCATAGATTCCAAAGATTTCCATTGGAGCGTTTTAAAACATCTAAGATTGTTCCTCCCGAGCTTCCGGCAGCTAAGTAGACGCCTACAATTTCTAAAATAGGGAGAGCAAGCACGAAAATGATAGAAATGCTGATAAATCCGTCTTTACTTGTTTTAGCATGACGATAATAGGTAGGTAAATCGATCACAAAGGCAATAGCTAAAGCGATAACCATCGAAATGCCTGCAAAAGAAAGAGGTACAGAAGGAGCCGATGGAGGGGCGTCCTCAACAGTGAAGAAAGCATAGCCTAAGGTAATGATTAAAAGAGGAAGGCTAAGATTAGATAGAAAATTGATAGACTTAATCCCATAAAGGGCAGCCACGGTAATTAAACTGCCGAGCATAAGATTGGATAGCACACCAGGTAAAGCCTGGTTTTTATCCAGAGCTAATAAGTCAAATACACTTAGGCTCATCATATTGAGCTGGATAGCAAACCATCCGACTAGCGATACACACATCGTTAAGGCAAAAAAAGTCACGCCTGTTTCCCCAAAATATTCGGTAGCATTTAAAGGGGTAGTCTTTCTTTTTTCGCAGCTCATTTTCGTCGTAGCTAGACCTAAAAGAAGCAAAATAGCATTTCCTAAGAGGATAGCTGCAATAGAAGAGGCAAAGCCATAAGTTTGATAAAGTGTTTGTCCAATAACGATTACAGGCAAGCAGATAACGCCACCTATTTGAATACTTGATAATTGCCACCAATTACGTTGATTATCCATATGTTTATCCCTCAAATAATTTAAAAGAAGTCTTATAGTGCAATGACTAGTTTCCAAACAATATAAAAGAAATTTTTGTTTATTTGAAGAAGCAAATCATCAGGGTCTTTTATTTAGCTAAATGTATGAGTAATCGGCTCTAAAACTATAAAGCAGCCACAAGGCAATCTCCTTAGCCTTTGCTCTAGCAATTTTTAAGGAGCAGGTTAAATATCTATCATGGTATAGAGTAAAATAAAGTAAAAAAGTGGGGAATTGGCATGGCAAACATGATCTATCGTTCTCATCCCTGGCATGGCCTTTCTTTAGGGCCCCTAATGCCTCAAATTGTTAATTGTTACATTGAAATCGTGCCTACGGATACGATAAAATATGAGCTTGATAAAGAAACGGGGATCCTAAAAGTTGATAGGCCTCAAAAGTATTCAAGTGTATGTCCAAGCTTGTATGGATTGCTGCCTAAGACCTATTGCGGCCATCACTTAGCGAGTTACTGTATGCAAAAAACGGGTCTTAAAAATATCCAAGGCGATGGAGATCCTTTAGATATCTGCGTATTCACCGAGAAAGTCATTCCTAGGGGAGACATTATTTTAAAAGCCATTCCTATTGGCGGATTTCGATTAATTGATGGAAATGAGGCGGATGATAAAATTATTGCTGTGATGGCAGACGATTTAGTTTATGGCAGTCTTCAAAACATTGATGAATGTCCGCAACGTTTGATTGAAAGGCTTCGTCATTATTTTTTAACCTATAAAGATTTCCCCGAAAAAACTACTGGCACTGTCCAAATCACCCACCTCTATGATGTTAAAGAAGCTCATCAGGTGATTGAACTAGCTCTTCAAGACTATGAAGATAAATATGGATCTACATCAAAGCCGGAAAATTTTTGGTAAAATAGTTTTTTTATTCTCCTGGAATAGTAGGCCTAAAGAATGCCTCATATGAGAGGGGAATTAGGAGCAATTTTATTGAAAAAAGGTGGAAAGAATGGCTATTGTAAAAGCGAAGAGCACTCCTATTGTGAACCATGCGATTGACTCTTCAAATAAGGAGCTAAATTAATGAGTCCTTTAATTTTTTTAGTGCTAGGTTTTATATTAATATTTATAGAGTTTTATCTGCCAGGTGCCCTAATGGGGATTGTCGGGGGTATTTGCATATTAGCCAGCTTTAGCATGTTTGCTAGGCAAACCGAATCTTTTCTATTGGTTATCTTATATGTGATAGGGAGTGGCGTGGCGCTTGCTTTTTTAATTAAATTTGCTCTCTGGCGCATTCGTACCGAAAAGCCTCAGCATAGCATTTACTCTGCAGATACTCAAGATGGTTACCGTGCTGTCGATTATGATGCTTCTACAATCGGTAAGTCAGCCATCGTGCTGACAGATTTAAAACCTGGGGGCTTTATTATCGTAGAAGGCAAACAGCAACCTGCTATTTCTCAGGAAGGGTATCTATCTAAAGGTACTAAAGTTCTTGTGATTGGCGGCAATGAATCTAATTTAATTGTTAGAAAGGAATAAAACATGACTCATCAACTATTGGCCTTGCATTTAAGCTCAGAACTATATTTTTTGCTGATTCTTCTTGCATTGGCTTCTCTTATTATTTTAAGCATTCTAGGAAAATTTCTTAGTTTTTGGTTTCAAGCTTTTGTCTCGGGTACTCCGATCCCTTTATTTAATCTAATCGGTATGAGTTTGCGTAAAATCCCTTTACGAGTCATCGTCAATGCGCGCATTAATCTATTCAAAGCAGGATTAAAGCAAGTGACTGTCTCAGACTTGGAAACACACTACCTAGCTGGAGGCCATGTTTCTGAGGTAGCTACGGCTCTTATAGCTGCAGATAAAGCCAATATTCAGCTCGATTGGCGCCGCGCAACAGCGATTGATTTGGCAGGAAGAGACCTTCGCGATGCGGTGCAGACCTCTGTAAATCCCAAAGTAATTGACTGCCCTAGCCATGGGGGCTACATCACAGGGGTCGCTAAAGATGGCATTCAAATTAATGTCCGCGCTCGTGTAACCGTGAGAACAAATATTGCCCAATTAGTAGGCGGTGCTACTGAAGAGACGATTATTGCTCGTGTGGGTGAAGGGATTGTAACTGCTATCGGTAGTTCTGAAACCCATCTGCATGTCCTTGAATCGCCTCATAAAATTTCCCAAGTGGTTTTAGAAAAAGGACTTGATTCTTCTACAGCTTTTGTTATTCTTTCTATTGATATTGTTGAGATGAACTTAGGCGAAAATATTGGTGCCAAACTGCGTGCCGATAAAGCAGAATCCGATAAACGTATCTTCCAAGCTGAAGCAGAAAAAAGGCGAGCAATGGCCGCTGCGATGGAACAGGAAAATATGGCTAAAGTTAAAGACATGGAAGCTAAGCTAATTGAGGCTCAGTCTTCTATTCCTATGGCGATTGCCGAATCTTTTCGCTCAGGGCACATAGGCATTATGGATTTTACCCGTTATGAAAATATACTTGCTGATACTAAAATGCGTAAATCTATTGCCGAAGAAAGTGACGATAGAAAAAAATAAGCTATAAGCTTGATAGGCCTTAATTGCTAAGTTAATAGAAAAATAAGGCCTTCAAGCTGCTTTCATGAGTAAAAGTAAGCTTATAAAGGGAAGATAAAAAATTTTAAGAAAGTTTTGTTCTCAGCCCTCTCATTAACAGCTTTGCATAGGGAAAAATAAGATGCATATTAACGATACGATAGGTTTCTTAGTGAGTGTAGCAGCCATGCTCTATATGCTCATTAAGCTTGTTCAGCCTAATAAAAGGTCTAAAAAACTTGCCAGCATCCAAGATGATGACCCCTTACAAGCTAAAAGATTGCAAGATTTTCTTCATTCCTTAAATGCCGATATGGAAAAAAGCAAAAGTTTTACTCCTCCCTCCCCAAAAAATTTAAAGCCAGCGAGCCTACCAGCTGAGTATAAAAAGAAGACAATCTATCATCAACCTGCTTACAAAAAGAAAACTTCTAAAGAGGAAAATAAATTTAAGTCAAATTTAGATGGCTTTCAGGTGCGCAATCAGATTGAAGAACGCCAATTTAATATGAATAGCAAAAATAAATATGAAGGGGATTATGGTGACCATCTTTTAAGCCAGGGCTTTCGTGAAAGCAAATCTGCTCCTCCTTTGATTTATAAGCGCTCTTCCCGCATTAAAAGTTTAATCCATCATCTTCCTACTAAGAAAGATCTCATTGTCATCCATGAAGTTTTAAATCCCCCTAAAGGTTTTAGATTTTAACTATGTCCATTCTTGATAATTACCGAGCCTTACAACAAGAAATTGCGGAAACAGCCCAGGCCAGTAATAGAAAGATTGAAGACATTAAACTAATTGCGGTCTCTAAAAAGCAACCTTGGGAATTTATTTTTCCCCTTTATCAAGAAGGGTGTCGAAATTTTGGAGAGAATAGAATTCAAGAAGCTCTACCTAAGATAAAACAGGCTCCTTCTGACTGCCATTGGCACTTCATCGGGCCCTTACAAAAAAACAAAGTACGTAAAGCAGTGGGCCCTTTTGTTTTGATTCATTCGGTAGATTCTTTGGATCTAGCTAATAAAATAGCAGAGGTGTCTAAGCAATTAAATTTAATTACAGCTATTTTACTTCAAGTAAACACCTCTCAAGAACCATCTAAGCAAGGGATGACTTGCGAGGAGTGCTATCAAAATTTTAATGATTTTCTTTCTTTACCCCACCTTGATGTGCAAGGATTAATGACAATGGCTCCTTTGACCGATAATGAGAAAATTATAGCTAAAAGTTTTGAAAGGCTACGTCGGTTAAAAGAAGCTTTGTTAAAAGATTATAAACCTTCTAATCAATTACCTCATCTATCTATGGGAATGTCCCAAGATTATAAACTAGCCATTCGCGAGGGAGTAACTTTACTACGTATAGGCTCAAAGATTTGGTATTGAATTTTTCTCCTCTTTTTTCAATTATTTATCAACCTTAAATAAATTTTAGCTTGAGCAATTGCTCGCGATGAGTAACTTTCATTGGTCTATTCAGCGCCACCTTTTGTCCTCTACTTGATTAGATAGAAAGCAAAGTTAACCTTTTTGTTTAAAAATAGTGTGCTATATATGTTCCAATAATTTATTCTTCTATCTACTTTTTTTATGCCTATAGATAGGGTTTTTATGAATGCTTTGCTAAATAAATCTATCCACCTGAACACCACTTTTTTACTTTTTGTAGCTGTTTGCTGTGGCCTTATCACTGGGTACATGAATAATGAAATGGTAAATACCGTGGCCGAAAGCTTTTCAGCCGTATTTATTAATCTCCTTAAATTGGTCAGTTTGCCTATCATTTTTCTTTCTATTGTTTCAACTTCGTCAGGGATGGAAAGTGCGCGTGAGCTAAAAGTTTTAGGCCAAAAAGTCTTAAAATACACTTTGTTAACCACGGTTATTGCGGCTTCTACCGCTTTGATTTTATTTGTAGTTATCGATCCTGCGCGCACTCATCTGCAGGAAATAAATTTTGAATCGGTAGCCACGATTGAAAAACAGGGAAGTTATGTGCATTATCTCCAGCAAATTATTCCTTCCAATGTCATCAGGCCTTTTAATGATAACAATGTAATAGGCGTGCTGTTTATTGCTCTTTTATTCAGCCTTTCCATCATTGCTCTTCCTGCTGAAAATCGCCATATCCTACATGCTTTTTTCTCAAGCCTCTATGCTGCAATGATGAAGATGACAACATGGATTATCAAGCTCATGCCCTTGGCCATCTGGGCTTTCATTACCCTTTTCATGCGTGATATACATGAAGGGCTAGAAATCGAAAGTTTAGCTCTCTATTTAGCCGTAGTCATTTTAGCTAACCTGGTGCAGGGAATTATTGTATTACCTCTTCTTTTAAAATTTAAAAAAATCTCTCCTTTAAGGACTGTGAAAGGCATGTTGCCAGCTTTATCTATTGCCTTCTTCACCAAATCTTCCAATGCCGCCTTACCGATGGCTATGAAATGTGCCGAAGAAAGAGTGGGAGTTTCTCGTCGTGTAGCGAGCTTTGCTTTTCCCCTATGCACGACTATCAACATGAACGGTTGTGCCGCTTTCATCCTTACTACTGTTCTTTTTGTATCGATGAGCAATGGCATGACCTATACGCCTTTAGAGATGATCCTATGGGTTTTTCTTGCTACTATCGCTGCCGTAGGAAATGCAGGGGTCCCCATGGGCTGCTATTTTCTTTCGAGCGCTTTTTTAGCCACTTTGAATGTTCCTCTTAACATATTAGGAGTGATTTTACCTTTCTACACCCTTATTGATATGGTGGAAACAGCTCTGAATGTTTGGTCGGACTCATGTGTAGCCACCCTCGTTGACAGTGAAGTTTCTCCTCATACTGCTGCTTCTTCTATCGTTAATGAATCTTCTCTAAGTGTTTAAATCAAAGTTACACGTAACTTTAGAAGACCTGGCAGTCCCTAGAGCTTTATTTAACGCTTTTAGCTCAATCCTTAGACAATTGGACTTAAGGGATGGCGCATCAGTTTTTTTTATTTTTTCTCCTTACTAGGCAAACATTCTTCCAAGAAGTCCTCCTCCTTTTTTTAGTTCTTTGTAAGCCTGATAGGCGCGATTAGAACGAAAAAGACTACGCCTATAAGGCGCTAGTTTTTTAAGAGGAGGGAGCTTTAGGGCAATGGGGGGGATAAGAAGAAAAGGTGAACCTTAGGAGGAATTCTAAGCTTTTTACAAACGTGATAGGGGGCTCGGTCCAAAATCAGTAAGGCATGAGAAGAAACTGGTAGGGATTGATTAACCTGTTCGAGAAGATGCTCAATGGCTTTGCTATTTAAGAAAGGAAAAATGAGTCCTTCTGCTTTTCCTAAAGCTGGACAAATAGCTGTCGCTATATAGAGGGTAGGATAGGCTATTGACTTAGGCACTTTTGGCCGCTTTCCTTTTTTCGCTGCTCCCTGGCGATAGGCGGGAGGGGGGCCTAGCTTGGCTTCATCTTCAAACCAAATTTCGATCTTGTGCTTAGGAAATTGATTGCTTAAGGCCTCGATGGCTTCTGGGACTTTTTTAAAACCTGTATATTCCTTTTTATTGGCTTGATAGCCCGGAATGCGGGATGTTAAAGTGGTATAATGAGGGTAATCTAAAATTTTCGACCCTTCAGGCAAAGTCAAGCTTTTATCAAGCTCTTCTTTGACGGTGAATGGAAGGTCATCCAGGAGAGAAAGACTGCTCGGCTCTTCAGAGCTAGGTCTTCTTTCTGCCCGTCCTGAAAATGCTTTTTTTTGCTGGGGCATTACAGCTCTTTTTCTTTCGGTAGTTATAGGCCGATTGTCTTGTAATCTTTCCAAGTGGTGATGATTATATCGTCGTATCCATTTCTGAATAGTACTTGTACTATATCCCAGAGCTTTTCCTATCTGATAAGAGCTTTCTCCTTCCATCGCCATAGCTATGGCTCTTAATGGGTGGCTGTATCTAGCAGATGGTTGCCTCTTTGCCAGGGCGTTTAGCTCCTCGATTGTATGATAAGCAGCTACAAACATGGTTGCCTCCTCCTTCTTCCATACCTTTTCTCATTCAATTATCCTCCTTATTAAAATTTAGTAAAAGACAGTTTGTATCCTTAAACTTTATGGTTGGCAAAGTTTTTTTAATCATAAGCATTCTTCATTCTTTGCGCGGGAGTTATTAACAACGCTAAAAAGTTCCTAAAATATAAAGAGTAAAAGCCAGCAAGAGCAAAGAGAAAGGTTTAAAAAATTTTTTTTTGCTTGGGACAGGGAGTAGGTAAGTTATCAAAATAGCTGAAGCCTTTCCCAAGCCTTAAGCACCTAAAGTTGTGGTATGTTTATGGGAGAGTCGGGGGAGTTTGTTCTCTCCTAGGTTTATGGCTTTCTAACCAGGAAATGGCTGACTTTAAGCCATTTTTAGGAAGAGAAGCACAAAAGATAAGAGCTCTGAAAATTATATAAGTAAACTCTCAAATTAGGTTAATAATAAAGGCCTGCGAGTAGATGGAGCGCGAAAACCTCATCCCCAAAGGATGAGTTTTAATTTCTCTCATGAGATAAACTTTAGGGTTACCCTCTTTGTCTTGCCTTTGAAGGTAAAATCCTGTGGAAACCATGGAGTTGTGCATCTGCTGGATGATTCACCTCAGGAGTTCTTATACTTGCAAACAAGTGGGTGGCGGCACTCTCTACTTTAAATTGAGTATAGTCACTCCACTTGTTTCTTAATACAGGAGTTACAAAGAAGTCCTCCCTTTGGACCGAGGTTCAAGGGGCGTTAAGCTAGCTGAGAGTCTCTCTTTAATTTTTTGAGCCAACTTGTCGGCAGAGCCAGGAAAATAGCTAAGGAAAAGTGAGGGCTCAATCATTTCTACTTCCACCACGGCTAACGCAGAACCTTTCTTGATCACGTCTACTCTAGCATGTAAATAAGGTTGTTCAGTAGCAAGGAGAATTTTTTTAACTTCGTTGATCATCCAATCAGGTGGGGTGACCGGTTGAACGGAGCCTCCATGTGCGCTTTGCACTAAAAATTGCCCATCTGCCGGTTTTTTTAACACGCAATGGATAAACTCTTTTTCGAAGAAGATAAAGGACCATTCGCCTTCTGTCATGATTTCTTTCATAAAAGGTTGAACTATTAAGTCACAAGGATAACCTTCAAAGTGAGCTTGCATTTCTTGGACAGTAGAAGAATTAAATCTAAAAGTGTGATCTCCACTAGCAGAAATACTAGGTTTTATCACGCATTCTTCCCATCCATATTTTTCTAAAAGGTTGGGTAAATTTTTTAAATCTTTAGAAGATAAATAAATACTATCAATGACCTTAACTCCTTTCTCTGCTAGCTTTTTTAAATAAACTTTTGAAGCATTCCAACGAATGGTGCTAAGGGGGTTAAAAAGTGGGATTCCTTGTTTTTCAATATTGCCTAAGGTTTGCAAGAAAAAGTTAAACTTATCGGTATGATAGTCCCAAGTAGAAAAAACTAACACTGCTTGATAGTCTTTCCAATTGTTTTGAGGATCATCCCAAATCACTGAGCGAGCATCTATTTGCTGTTTTTGCAAGGCTCTTATTAATAAATTATCATCTTCTTTTGATTCGGAGCAGTTGCTACTTGTGAGCAAAGCAAGGCTAGCTAAGAGAGTCGTTAAAATCATACATTCCTCAATTTATAAATTTTTATCTAACGTAGGAAGCTAAAAAGATTGTAAGCAATGATAGTTTGTTTTTCTATTTAAAATTTTTTTTGTATAGCGAGCCTTAAATCAAGGCTGGCTATCCTTAAGTAAAATAAATTAATCATTGATGTCCAAACAAAGGCTCTGGGAGAGAGCTTAAGTTATCTATCCTAACCCTTACGACCGAGCGTATAGAGCTGCCTCTTTCAAAGCAGTGTTTTTGCTTTAATATTTTTATTTATTAATTTATTAGTTGTTCTGCGTTTTATTTTAAAGAGAGCATAGAAAATAGTGAGTGAGGATAGGCAAAAATGGATTTTATACAGGCAGATCGCCAAAAAGTACTGGAAAGGTGAGGTAAGAAGAACTTGATCAAAAACTTGCGTAAAAAGGTACTAATCCGAATTAGCTGCTTAAAAAATTCTTGAAAAATGTATCCCATAAGATACAATAAGGATATATGGAAGGAATAGAAATCGAATTATACGAAACAGTAAATGGTAAGCAACCCTTTGAAATCTGGATCAAGGATATCAAAGAAATCCATACACGGGCCAAAATCCTGACACGGCTTGATCGCTTAAGGCTGGGGACTTCGGCGATTGCAAAACCTTACAAAAAGGGGTTTGCGAGCTTAGAATTCATTACGGACCCGGATTATTACGGAAAGATTGGGAATAAAGTCATTTTGCTTCTTTGTGGCGGTGATAAAAGCTCTCAAGAAAGGGATATTGCTAAAGCAAAAGATTATCAATTAAGAGAGTTAGATCATGGCAAGAAGTAAAAATATCAAAAATTTCTGCTCAAGCACTTAAAGGATCACGATGAAGCTGTTGCATACCTAAATGCTGCGCTAGAAGAAAGCCTTAAAGGCGATAAGGAATCACAACATCTTTTCTTAATGGCTCTACGTAACGTCGCAGAAGCTCAAGGCGGCCTTGGCGCATTGGCTAAAAAAGCTCATGTAGGCCGTGAAAGCCTCTAAAAAACCCTTTCAGGAGCCGGTAATCCTAAATGGCACACGCTTGTTTCATTATGTGTAGCAATGGGATTGAACTTGAGATTAAGTTAGACTATGAAAATTGACATCGACCTTTTTCAAGCTTTATTAAAAATAAAATTTCTCATGGATAAACCTTAAGAGAGTAATTAACGCGAGTTATCGGATAAGGAAATAGTTTAAGGCATGATTTGAAGCAGCCTTAGATTGTTTTCTTATCCGATAACTCGCGTTAATGTATCAATGCCTAGGGCCATCAATCTAAACCCTAATCTCATTGGGTGCTAATGGCAAAGGATATTATTGAGGGGAACTAAAATAAGAGTTATATGAACCAACAAGCCATTATTGCTAGATACGTCTAGAAAACGTGAATGGAGTATGAAGTTCCCCCTGCGTTAGATGCTGCCATTTCTATTTTTATGCACTCCATTCGCTTTAAGAAGTATCCATTTTCTAATAATCCTTTGACCTACACACCTGCCAAGAAAAGTTTAATGTCTATCCGAGTCCCGGTCGTTTTGACCGGCGTGTAGTCAGTGGCTTACTGGTAGTTATGGGCTGCTATTTCTACGCCGGCCTCGCTGTAAAGGTCGGCTGCCTTTTCTTTAGCCCTAGGAGTGAGAGGCACGGCGGCGCAATGGAAATTCTGCTAAGCTAGGGGAACGTGAAAAACTGGCCATTAATAAAAGGCTTTATTTTTTTCTTGGGAAGTAGGATTAAAAATAACAAGAGCTAGCGCTTATCCTCTTATACTCAATAGCCGTTTTTTATCGCTTTGGGGTAACGTCTCTTGATAGGCATAAGATAAAATTCTCAAATAAGACTGTAGCCTTTGATTGATTTAAAGCTTATCCATTTTATTTTTCAAATGCCATTCATCATGCTTGAATGTTGAAATATTATTTTAATAGCATTTATTTCAAACCCTCTCTAATATGATCGTTGATGAATATAGAGAAAAAGAAATTTAAAAGTCCTTACATATAAAAAGGTAGCGAAATGAAAATTTAGATAAAGAGAGGTTAAACAAATGAACCCTTTGCATCCAAATCCCTCTGTTTTATTTCCTGTATTTAAGACTCTTTCTTGGTTTAGAGAAGAAACAAATATTTATTCCGAGATCACAGTCAAGATTTTCTCAAAATTGGGAGCCTCCGATCTATGTCAAGCAGAGGGAGTTTGCCAAGAATGGAAGCAACTGATTCAAGCAAGTAACTTATGGAAAAAGCTCTATTTCCAAAAAGCTAGCAAAGTTTCCTCGTCAGAAAAAGAATCCGCTATAGGTACACTCCCTTCGGAAATATTGTTAAAAATTTTTTCCTTTTTGCCTGTTAAAGAACTTGTCTTTAGCCAGCAGGTATGCAAGAGCTGGTATGAATTAGGCGCAGAAACTGCACTTTGGAAATGTTTACTTGGGAAAACTTATCCTACTTTATCTGCTATACCCGACATGATGAAAATCTCTCCCAAAGATCTAATTGTGGCTCAATACAATATAGAAGCTAATCGTGTGCAAATTATTGATTTGCTTCCTATGGCATTGGAAAAAGGACATAATAAAAACTCGCAAGCAGCGTTTTCTTCTAATGGTAAGCATGTAATTATTTTTAATAATGACCTACTTACCCTTCCTTGGGACATTGCTCGTGACATTGTTAGCCTTTGGGATGCTAATACGGGGAAATGTCTACAGGTTTGGGAGGGAATTACTTGGAGCAAAGATCTATTTCTTTCTTCAGGTAGCCAGTGGCTAATTATCAATAGATCTAAGTCCATTAGTCTTTGGAATGCCAACACAGGAGAATGTCTAAAAGCCATAGAAGAAGACCCATTGGGCACAGAAGTATTCTTTTCTCCAAATAAGGAACGGCTAGTTACCTGGGGTAGCTCCATTTGCCTTTGGGATGCTAAAACGGGAGAATGTCTACAGGCTTTAGAAAGACGGGGAATAGAACATCGGAGTTCACAAACACCTTTTTCTCCGGATGGCAAGTGGCTGTTTATCGATAGCTCTAAATCCGTTAGCCTTTGGGATGCTAAAACTGGGCAATGCCTACACACTTTGGAAAAACTGGATAAAAAAAGCCTGTTCACAAGAATATCTTTTTCTCCAGATAGCGCGTTGCTAGTTATCACTAGTAATGAATCCATTAGCCTTTGGAGTGCTAACACTGGGGCGTGCTTACATATTTGGGATGAAATCAGTGAGGTAAGCTCAGTAACTTTTTCACCAGATAGCCAGCAAATAGTTATCGACGACTATGAATTCATTCGCCTTTGGGATATTAAAACTAGAGAATGGGTCTGCACTTTGGATGAATGCGGAGATGCCTCCATCATATCTTTCTCTTCAGATGGTCAGCGCCTAATTATTGAGAATAGGCAGTCTCTTTGCCTTTGGGATGTTAAAGCGGGGGAAAAGCTAAAAACTTTAGATGATAAGCTAGCGGCACGCACACAGATAATCCTCTTTTCTCCCGACAACCAGCGGATAATTGCCGATACGATGGATCTCATTCGCCTTTGGGATGCCAACACAGGAGAATGTCTACAGACTTTAGAAAAACTGGAAAAAAAAGAGTGGCTTGCAAGAATATCTTTTTCTTCAAATAGTGAAAAGGTAGTTATTTACCTCATCGACTCCATCCACCTTTGGGATGCACAAACAGGGAAATGCCTAAAAAATTTGGAAGAGCCTGAAAATTTCAAACAAGCATTTTTTTCTCCAAACAGCCAATGGTTGGTTATTTCTGACTCGCATGATGTTCAATTGTGGGATGCTCAAACAGGCGAATACTTGCGCACTTTGGGAAACCACTTGGGATACGGGGGATACCAGCCGGCATCCTTTTCTCCTAATGGGGGACAATTATTGATTGGGATGAAAGTTTTCAATTTTTTTCCCGCTAAAAACGACAGTTATCAACCCGAGGAACCTCCAAGAAATCTAGAAAATGAAGAGAGAGCAAACAATTCAACTGAAAAATTGGTAACAGAAGAATCTAAAAGAAGAAAAGCCAGAAGTGCTAAAAGCCAAGAAGATAGTAGCAACGTTTCAGCGGCCGTGGAACATCTTCCACCTCCTCACCAGAAAAAAAGGAAGAAAGGGGAGTAGGTTAAGGTTTCTATATTTTTAAGCATTTATTTTAAAGAGTAATATTTAAGCAAATTTCCCATCTATTGCTACAATAATTTGGCTCTTCTACGGTGTGTGTGTTACGTAGTAAAAGGCTTAATTAATACTTAAAGTAGTTAAATAAAATAGCGTTTATCACATCCTACTGTTTGCAAATAAAAGAAGAGAGTGAATAAATACTAAATCACTCGCGTTAACTAGAAACCAAACATGAGATTTCCCTCACGTTTCTTATTGAATAGAAATTAAATTTTGCCTAAGTAAATGATTCTGATGGAACTTTTAATGAGGAGATTTGTCTTTTAGAATTTTTATCTCTTCTTGTAGAGCTTTAATTATTTTTATGTATTTTTCTATATGGTTGAGAAATACGCTATTACGGTTATGAATTTCGATAGGCTGGGCTGGTAACCCTCCGTACTTACCAGAGTTAGGCAAGGATTTGGTCACCCCACTGCGTCCGGCTAACATCACTTCATCGGCAATCTTAAGATGCCCCGCTACCGCTACTTGACCTCCCATCACGACATGACGGCCAGTTTTAGTGGAGCCGGCAATCCCTGTCTGAGCCACGATAATATTATGAGCGCCTAGAGTGACATTATGTCCAATTTGCACAAGATTATCTATTTTAGAGCCTTTTTTAATATGCGTAGTTTCAAAGCGTGATCGATCGATAGTCGTATTGGCTCCAATTTCAACATCATCTTCTATTTCCACTTTACCTAATTGTTGCAATTTAATGTGTTCACCAGCTTTGTTGGTAATATAGCCAAAACCACAAGCTCCTATCACAGCACCTGGTTGTAGAATGACTCTGTCTCCTAGGGAGCAGCGTTCACGGATTACAGCGTTAGGATGGATAAGGCAATCCTTTCCTATAGTAGCATAAGGACCTACGTATACTCCTGCACCAATAAAGGTGTTGTCATCTATTTTAGCTTCTTTATCTATAACAGCATGGGGTCCAATTTTTACATTAGCGCCAATTTGGCACGTTTCGTGAATCACAGCTGTTGGATGAATTCCTGCAAAACCTGTAAGCTCTCCCTTTTCTTTAAAAAAAGCATCAATTAATTGCTGAAATGCTAAAGAAGGGTTTTCATTAATCAAAAAGTTACGATCACCCGCCAAAGGAGTATGTGAATTAACAAATATCACACCTGCATGAGATTTTTGCATCGCTTGCTCATAGCGGGGATTTTCTAGAAAGGAGGCCTCTTTGGCACTCGCTCTTTCTAGATCGGCAACCCCTTCAATTTGATAATCGGGATTGCCTATCAGCTTTGATTGTGTCATCGCTGCTATATGGGCCAGCTTAAAGGTTTTTAAGGAATTCATCGATTTCTCTTATGACTTTATGGATTGGATCCTGTGGATGTCTTTGGCTCTTTAGCTTCTTTATCAAAAAGCTCATCCATCACACTCACAATATCATCAGAAATGTCTAATTCCTTATCATAATAGTAAGCTCCTTCTTCGTTCATCACCATATGGTAGCCATACTTTTTAGCAACAGTCTCAGAGGCTTGAGTGATCACATCAGCGAGCTTATCCAATATTTTATAATTAGCTTGTTGTATTGCTTGATAATATTGCGACTGCTGTTGGCTTGCCTCTTGGCTTAAAGTTCTAAATTTACGCTTAAGCTCTGTTTCTGCTTCAGGGGAGAGGCTGTCAAGATAGTCAGGATCATTAAGTTTATCGGCCATTTCATTCAATGTTTTTTCTTTTTCGCCTAGCATTGTTTCCATTTGCTTTTTGAGCGATTCAAAGCTAGCTTGTTCTTGCTTGCCTAGTTTAGATTTTTCTACGCAAGTCTTAAAGTTCACCAGACGCATTTTAATTCCTTGATCAGCTTTAGCTGCAGAGGCTTCTACTGCTGCAGGGCATAGGGCCACTAAAGCGAAACTTACGCTAACTGCTTGCAGGATTTTTTTAGATAACTTTTTCATTAAATTTTCTCCTTGTTTTGATAGATCTTAAAGACGCCCGCCCACGCTGATGAAGAAGCTTTTAACCTCTCCGCGTGTTTTAGGATTGATAGGGATTCCATAACCCATCGTAAGAGGGGGAATGCTTTCGACTATTTTGAAACGTATGCCTAAGCCAACGGATGTACTAATACGTGCTTTTTTCAATCCGAAATCAAAAGTGGCAAAAGAAAGATGACCGGCATCACAGAAAATGAAACCTTCGAGGTTTTTCATGAACCTTCGAGAAGCCTCTATCGAATAAATCTCCATGGACATCCCACCCCGTGGATCTCCTTCAATGAAACGTGGCCCCAGTTTATAAGGACGATAGCCTCTTATCATGTTATCGCCACCCAGAAATAACCGCTCGTCAAGGGGCATTTTTTTAGCAGTCGTCCCTCCAAAGGGATAAAGGAAGCGAAAATCCATGCGTAGCTTTAAAACACTGCGTCTATCTAATTTATGAAACCAGCTATTGGTGTAGGCAGCGCCAAAGAAACGATAGTTACCGCCCAATCCAGCTATCTCCAATTCTAAACGTGATTTAAATCCTTGGGTAGGTTTGGCCGGGTGATCAGTAGAATCGTAAGACCATGTTAATCCGGTGGCTGAAACCATTCCATCATTATGGGATTCTTCAACTAACGAAGCCCCATGCTCATGCTTGGCGTAATATTTATACTGTTCTTCATAAAGCAAGTCATGCGAGGTTTGAATATCTGTATGTTTTAAGCGGTAATGCCACCCCAATTTCATAAACTGATTTAACTGATAAGTAGCATTAACCATTCCCCCATAAGTTTTTATATCATAGTCTTTGGCTATATAGCGATTGACAGAATTTTCTAGCTCAAATCCTACAATCCATTGAGTATCATTAAAAAATGGCTTGGTCCAAGAAAAAACATAGCTGCGGCTTTTGGAGCCCACTGTAGCGGTAGCATGGGCATATTCGCCGCCTCCTCTTAAGGCTTTATAGCCATCTTGAAAGAAACGACCTAAGCCTTTATAGTTAAAGTTTTTTTCAGTGATATTAAAGCCGCCAAAAATACTTTCTGCGGTGCTAAATCCAAAGAATGCACCAAAATGTCCCGTGCTGGTTTCTTCTACTTCAATGTGGACATCGCGATAATTTTCTCCTAAGCCATAAGAATCTTCTGATTTAACAGCATAGACGTTTACATGCGAAAAATAGCCAATGTTGGCTAAACGTTCTTCAGTTTTTTTCAGTTTTTCAATATTAAAGACTTCTCCAGGAATAATCAGGGTTTCATGGAGAATAACTTTTGTTTGGGTCTGAGAATTTCCAAATACCTTAATTAAACCTACCCGAAACTGCTCGCCCTCTTCAATAGTGATTTTAAGGTTGTAGATGTGTTCTTGGCTTTCAGAAAGAGTAGGTTCATGATCAATGATGGCATCAATATAGCCTTTACGACCATAGAGATTTGTAATGTTTTCTAGGCTTTGACGAATTTTTTCAGGAGAAAATATCCCTCCTTCACAAAAAGTTAACTGCTGATAGATTTCTTCTGTACTAAATAGGTGATTTCCCTCGATTGTAATATTACCTACTCTATAAATAGATCCTTTGTTTGCAGTAACTATAATGACCACACGGTTTTCTTGAGCGGCTTCCACAACTTTAATATCGACAGCTGCATCAGCATATCCTTGATTATGAAGATAATTAAGAATGGTGGCTTGATCATGCTGCATGGCCTCTTCATTGTAAGTTCCTTCATTGCTTAGCCAACTTAAAAATATATTATATTTTTTAGTCACCAGCTGCTCACTTATCTCTTCTTGTTCATGATCTGTAAAATTAACAAATACAATTTCTTTGATATAGCCCGAGCGCCCTTCAGTAATAGAGATGTTGATATCTACTTCGTTAGTAGTGGCATCTAGCTGTACATCGTAGGTAAGCTCCGCTTCAAAAAAACCTTTTTTAATATAGTAAGCTTTTAGCTTGTGAAAAGCTTGATTAAAGCTTTTACGGTCAAAAACAGAAAAGCAAGATACTTTCAACTCTTGCTTTAACCTTTTAGTTTTTATATGTTCGTTACCCTGCCAGTTGATAGAGCGAATGATAGGCTTGGGCCATATTTTTAAGGTAATATATAGCTTATCAGCTAAGCTTTCAACAAGGGGTTCAACACGGTCATAATCTTGAGAAAGAATTTTAAGATCGTTATCAAAATGTGTTTGCGAAAAAAAATCTCCTTGCCGTGTTTTGATTCGGTTAAGGAGAGCATCTTCTTCAAAATGGTCGCAAGGCCCTTGAAGAAGAATTTCAATTTTTTCTATTTTTTGATTTTCATATTGGGTAGACTGACCGAAAAGATTTGATGAGTAGCCGCTTACTAGAAGCAAAAATCCTATATTAAGGAAAAGCATTAATTTATTTGTCACAGATTCCTCTGAAAATTATAGATGATAATCGAAAAAAGAGTAATCATAGGGTAAGTTTTGTAATATTGTAAAGAAGAAGAAAAGGAGAGGGGACTGAGGATTAAAATTTGCTTCTTCCGGAGAAAGCTCGTGCTAATGTACCTCCATCTACATAATCGAGGGGGCTTCCCATAGGAAGTCCAAAAGCTAAACGAGAGATAGCAACTCCCAAGGGAGCTAATTCTTGCTTTAAATAAAGAGAGGTAGCATCTCCTTCAAGAGTAGAATCTAAGGCAATGACAATCTCTTCTATTTTTAGCAAAGCAATACGTGTTTTTAATGCGGCAATAGTCAGTTTATCGGGACCTATGCCTTCTAAAGGAGACAATAAGCCTCCTAATACGTGATAAAGGCCTTTATATTCGCCTGTTGTTTCAATGGAAAAAGCTTCTCTTGCACACGAAATAATGCAAATAACCTTAGATTGCTGGCGTTGCTCTGTACAAAAAGGGCAAGCATATTCGCCTTTTAAGCAGCCACATTCCTCACACTGCGGCAATTTTTCATGAATATCTTTTAGGGTGCTAGCCATTTCATCTAAATATTCTTGTGGCCATCCTAGCATATGGAAAGCGTAACGCTCGGCACTTTTAGAACCTACTCCCGGTAGCCTTTTCAAGACATTTATAACTTTTAATAAATGAGGAGGATAATGCATAGTTTTGCCATAATTTTAAGAAAAAGCATAGCATAAAAGGTTATTTTATTTAAAACCTAAAGAGTGGGAGAAAAACTTCATCTTGTAATCGCTACTGGTGCTGTTTTTTTAGTTATTATTTTTAAATTTATGTTTTTTAGCGAGCCCTTGTATTTTCCTTAAAAAAGCAGTTTTTTCAATCGTCTTGTCTGCTTAACTTTAAGTTTTTCTACGCTTAACCCATAAATATATATCCCTATAATTTTATCTCTCTCTTTTCACTGAATTATCTATATTATCCATGTAGATAGCTTGGGGCTCTAAAGGGAGCGCTTCTTTTTAATAAGCATTTTTGATACAGTTTTGCTTTTTAATAAATAAGGGGGGCAGACAAATGCCAATTCAACCTAAAGCGCGTATCGTAGGAATGGGCTCTTTTTTACCTGAACGTATTTTAACCAATCAACATCTAGAAGAGATGGTTGAAACAACCGATGACTGGATTGTCTCGCGTACAGGAATAAAAGAACGTCGAATTGCCGGCACTCACGAGCCTCCTTCTTTAATGGGGTTTTATGCGGCCCAAAAAGCATTGCAGGAAAGTAGCGTGTCAGCTGCAGATATAGACATGGTTTTAGTGGCCACAATGACACCCGATTACATCACACCAAGTACAGCTGCTATTATTCAGGCCAAGCTAGGGGCGTCATCTGCTGCGGCCTTAGATATACAAGCCGCTTGCACAGGTTTTTTGTATGGATTGTCGATTGCTAAGGCTTACATTGAAGCAGGCATCTATCGCAATATTCTTTTAATTGCTTCAGAAAAGCTCTCTACTATTATCAATTACAAAGATAGAAATACCTGTGTTCTGTTTGGCGATGGAGCGGCAGCGGCTGTGATCTCTAATCAAGGAAAGGGATTTTCCCTCGACGCATTTTGCTTAGGTTCAGATGGAGAAGTTGCCGAACTTTTAATGATTCCTGCGGGTGGCGCGCGTCAGCCTTCAAGCATCGAAACCGTAACCCAAGAGTTACATTTTTTGAAAATGGAAGGAAAGGAAGTTTTCAAGCATGCCGTACGAAGAATGGGGGCTGCAGCAAAAGAATGTTTAGTTAAAGCCGGTATAACCGAAGGAGAGATTGATTGGTTAGTACCCCATCAAGCTAATATACGGATTATTGAAGCATTAGCTAAAAGTTTTAATCTACCAAGTGAACGCGTTTATAAAACCTTGCATAAATATGGCAATACCTCGGCATCTAGCGTGGCCATAGCCTTGGAAGAGCTCAAGAGCGAAAACCAAATTTTACTAGGTGAAAAGCTGCTATTGGTAGGTTTTGGAGCCGGGCTTACTTGGGCAGCCGCTATTATAACCCAAATAGATGATTTATCCTCTTCATTCGACTGATAAGGTATAAGGACGCAAAGATATGTCGCATTCTAAAAAAATTGCTTTTTTATTTCCTGGCCAGGGAGTCCAATATCTTGGGATGGCAAAAGATATTTATGAAAATTTCTCCATCGCTAGGCAAACTTTTCAAGAGGCCGATGAGGTGTTACATCGCCATTTATCTAAAATAATATTAGAAGGTCCTGAGGAAGAACTGCTTGAAACAAAAAATAGCCAGGCGGGCATTTATGTTGTCTCTATGGCGCTTCTAAGGATTATTAAAGATTTATATCCTAACATACAGCCAGATGTGTGTGCTGGCTTAAGCTTAGGTGAATATTCAGCATTGACAGCTTCTAAGAAACTAGATTTTGCCTCCTGCCTCTCTATTATTCAATATAGAGGCCATTATATGAATGAAGCCTGTGAGGCTCATCCAGGGGGTATGGCAGTTGTTTTAGGTCTTACAGCTCACGAAGTAGAGGAAGCTGTGCAAGCAGTGAATTTGCCTCATGATTTATGGATTGCTAATTTTAATTGCCCCGGCCAGATAGTGATTTCGGGAACTCGAAAAGGAATTGATAGCGCTGCATCAGCGCTTAAAGATAAAGGTGCCAAACGTGTCTTGCCTTTAAATGTATATGGAGCTTTTCACAGTGGTCTTATGAAGACAGCTGAAGAACGTCTTGCTGAACATATCCATCATGCTTCTATCCAAGATAGCCCGATAGGTTTGATCATGAATGTTCCTGGTAAAAAGGTAGAAAATACTCTCGATATTAAAAGTCATTTAATTAGGCAGGTGACTTCTCCTGTTCGCTGGGAGCAAAGCATCCGCCACCTGGGGGAAGAGGGAGTCGAGCTATTTATTGAAATAGGGTGTGGAAAGACACTAGCAGGTTTTAATAAACGTATTCTTCCCCACATAAATACCATTTCTGTAGAAAAATTAACGGAACTTGATCAGCTCGCTAAAATATAGGAAAACTCTAGATGCATCATCTTTTAAACAATCAGGTGGCTATCGTTACAGGAGGAACTGCTGGCATTGGCAAAGCAATTGCTCATGAATTTGCTCGTCAAGGAGCAATGGTGGCAATCTTCGGAACAAATGAGAAAAGAGGCCAAGAAGTAGTACAGGAAATTGGAGCAGAAAAAGCCTCTTTTTATCCAGTCAATGTAGCTAAAACCCTAGAGGTAGAGGCGGCTATAAAACAGGTACAGCAAAATTATGGCAAAGTGGATATTTTGGTCAATAATGCCGGGATTACGCGCGATCAGCTAATGTTGAAAATGACTGAAGAAGATTGGGATACAGTCATGGAAGTTAACTTAAAATCCTGCTACAATACTTGTAAGGCCCTTACCCGTCATATGCTTAAAGCCCGCCAAGGGGTGATTATAAATATTAGCTCAGTGATCGGCCTGATTGGTAATAGTGGGCAAGCGAATTATGCGGCTTCAAAAGCTGCTATTATAGGTTTTACAAAAGCTCTTGCTAAAGAATTTGCCTCCCGTAATATTCGCATTAATTGCATAGCTCCTGGCTTTATTGACACGCAGATGACGAAAGACATGACAGAACAGCAGCGCCAGGCCATACTCTCTTCCATTCCTATGGAAAGGATGGGCGCGCCTGAAGATATTGCCAATGCAGCCGTTTTCCTAGCCAGCTCGATGGCCCAATATATGACTGGGCAAGTATTAGTAGTAGATGGAGGAATGGTGATGTAACCCTAATTACATCATTGAATGTAATTGGTAAAAATGATATCTTATTTTTTTTTAAGAAATCTATTAATTAAAAGGAATGTGTATGTCATCAACAGAACAAGAAGTCATCGACATCATTGTAGAACAGCTGGGTGTAGATAGAGATGATGTAACTCCTTCTAAAAAGCTTGTCGAAGATCTAAATGCAGATTCTCTGGATTTAACAGAGCTCAATATGACTTTTGAAGAGCGTTTAGGAAGAGAAATCCCCCAAGAAGAAGCTGAAAAGTTTAAAACTGTAGGCGATATCATCCAATATTTCGATCGTATCACCAAAGAATAGAACATTTATATAGGGCTCTAGGCAAGCCAGAGCCCTACATCTCAAAGTTTTAAGATAGGCATTTATCTAATAGATAAATGCATTTAAAGCTTATAATATTTTTTCAAATTTGGAATTTCTTCCCTTCCTTTATCTTGCTAAAATATAAGTTAAAAGGCCATCCTCAACGGGAAATCTTTTGATGCTTTTATGCAGGAAGTTGCTTCGTTTCCTTATCCAATTTTCATTCAATTTTACACGTTAAGATGTGTTACAAAAAGAAACTGCAAGTCATTCTATTGCTTTGCATCATTTTTCGTTGAACAGTATGCTATAAAAAATTATTTTAATGGTTGGCAATGGCTAACGATTTTAGCGGTACGAGGAGGAAATCTTGCATAACTTAATTTGGAGCCTTTGACAGATACTGTTACGCTATAAAAAGTTCCGTCTGTATTTTAAGAAGGCAAATTAAGCCTTCCTTACCTACCTCTTTTATTCCAAGTGATATTTTTTTAAGCATATGATAACTTAGAAAACTGCTTAAAAGCGTATTCTCAATATTATTTTGTATCCGCTACAGGCTCAGGTAACTCACCTATATAAAATTTAAATTTTTTATATGCTTAGTTTCTTCATGCCCTTTAGTTTAAAAGGGCCTATCGAGAATTTAAATAGGCTCTATATAGAAATCGTTCGATGTTTTTCTTTATCTCGAGCAATCTTAACCTTTTCAAAAATATATAATACGCTTCAAAAAAACTAAGCCTGCATACCCCACACCCTGAAAGTCTTCTCTCTACTTAACGAGAGGGGTTTTATAAAGTACGGGATTGCATAAGAAGTAGCTCAAAAGCGTATAATCTTATTTTTTATTAATTGAATGAAAACTTGTTCTCTGATTATCTTCCAAAAATGCTGTATCCATTATATCACTTTTTATAAAGCTTCGTTACGAAAGATATGGCCACTTTTTTGAGGCTTGAAGAATGGTTTGCCTCTTTCAAGCTTAAAAGCCTGAGCCTTAGATTGAAAAATTGACAAAATAGATAGAAAAAGAGGCAAGTGTCACTGCTTGCTTTGAGAGCTAAAAAAATAAAGAAGTAGCTTTTAAGCAAGGTTTTTAGTATGAAAAGTAAAACATTGTTTTTTATCTTTCTTTTAAGAGGACGACTCTAAAAAGATAAAAAAAATCGCCCACAGCGTTACAAACCCACTGAAGTGCACCCAAAGCTAAAATAAGGATAAGCAAATGAGTTTAGAGAGTTCACCTATTAGCTCTTATGGATTTACTAAATTTAAGGAAATAGAAAAAAGAAAACAGCCTTATTTGAAACTAGGTCCCTATTCAGAGATTAGTTTAGAAATCTTCAAAAAATTAGGGCAGCAAGATTTATGCAGAGCACAATCAGTTTGTAAAGAGTGGAAATCGTTAATCGAAAAAAGTGATGAATGGAAAAAACTTCGTTCAAAAAAACCAAGAAATATTTCATTAGAAGAAAATCCGCAAGCTAATCATCAAGGTAGTTCTTTAAATTCTTCTCATAGTCAAGGAGAAGAACACGAAGTAAATAGGCTCTTTAAATCTTTGACACTCTTATCAAAAGAAAACCAGCAAGCCAATCATCCAGTTAGTTCTTTAAATTTTTCTCCTAGTCAATGGGATCAACATCAAATAGCTAAATCCTTATGGTTCCATTCTTCCACTATCATTAACGAATCAATGATAGCAAAAGTAAATAAGGCATCTAATTATTTAAGCAAGGAAGGATTTGAATTAAGAGGTGTTCCAAGTGACGGCGACTGCTTTTTTAGCTCATTTTTAAGAAGCTATGCCTGTCTTTCTAGGAAGATCCCTTTGCTAGACGATCAAGAAAACAAAATCTCGTATTTAAGGCAAGTACTCGCAGGCATTATTAAACATACAGACAGCCAAAGAGCACTAGAAATAATAGAAAAAGGAAGTTGGGTAAGCGGCTTGGGTGAAGGAGATCTGTTAGCTTCGGCTTTATCTATTCCTATAAGGCTAGTAACGGTTAATGAAGAAGGGCTGATTTGCGGTATTCATGATACGTTAATTTTTTCACAAGCAGGTTTAGTTGAGGATAATAGATCCCAAGAATGGGAAACTATTCCTCAAGAAGAAAGGCCTCAAGAATATATCTTTATTGTTGATCTGGGTGGTCATTTTGTTTATGCTCAAAAGCTTTTAAAGCTAGATAAAATCATTTCTTCAAAGTTAAAAACTTCTCCAAGTGCTGCTTTAGGAAAAGATAATTCTTCTTATCCCAATAAAAAAGCTAGAACAATGGATAAAATAGGGGAAAATAAGAGATCTTTATCAAACAAGCTAAAGTCAAAAACGCCACCATCCTTTCTGTCAGGAGAAGACGATTCTTTTCACCCACATAAAACAGCTAAAATAGCAATTATAATAGGAGAAACTGAACAATTGGCAATAAAAGTATACCAAGGTGATGGGACGGCTAAAAAAGAAATATTTGATCCCTCCAGACCTTTAGCTACTCTGCCCTTAAAAATTTTCCAAAAAATTTTTCTTTCTTTTAGCGGTTTGCAGCAGGATGAATTAAGGCAAATTCTTGACGTAAGAAGCTGCGCTCAAAAGTTCAGACAACGCATGCCAAGTAACACTAAACTTTTAACAAAGTATCAACCTCAGAAAATGCCACTTTATCTGGACAAACTTGCAGATTGGTTAGGAGAGGCGATCTCTCCAATTAACCAGAGTAGCAATGTATTAATAAATGCTAGGCTAGAGGATGCTGAAGAGGCCTATACCCAAGCTTTAAAATATGCTGTCCAAAAGAAAGACCTTATCCAAGAAAGCTTTTGCATAGAAAAATTAGGTGATATTTATTTAAGAAAAGGAACGCCAGAAACGCTTTTGCAAGCTGCGGGGCTCTACAATTATGCTTTACATATGTCTACTCAAAAGCAGCAAAAAATTCTTAACGATAAGCTTTTCAAAGTTCAAAATTTGCTTGTTAGAGCATGCAATGGCAGCCCCTTAAGTTTGGCGGTTATGAAGAAGCAATTTATTACCAATCGCCAAGCATTGAAAAAGTTTAGAGAGAAAATAGAAGATAAAATTCAGGCTCTCGGCTTAGATCCTTCTCCTGAAGAAGTAAGAGAGTTGTATGGTGAGATTGCACAACAGATAAAAATTTTCTTTGAGCGTTTGGCAAAGCAGGCCATTGAAACATTAGGGTCACCTCCTTGTGAGTATGCAATGATAGGATTTGGCTCGTTAGCTAGAGAAGAAATGACGCCATATTCAGATTTAGAATTTGGCATTCTTATGCAAGAAGATACTCCAGACAACAGAGAGTATTTTAAGCGTTTGACTACTTTAATTCACTTAAAGGTCATCAATTTAGGAGAAACCATTCTGCCTGCTTTAAATATTCCCTGCTTAAAAGCCATAGATTTTTTTGATGACAAAACGCCACGTGGCTTTGCCTTCGATGGCGAAGGAGCGAAAGGAAAAGGGTGTAAAACCCCTTTTGGTAATCGCCAGACTTTTGAGCTTATCCAAACTCCTGAAAAGATGGCTCAATATGTCGCTCAAGATGAAAATGGTAAATGGTGGCATCAGAAAGAGCCTCATCTTCCTATGGAACTTTTGACTTTCACTCACCTCCTAGGTAATCATGAGTTAACTAAACACTACAGTGAAAACGTTCAAGAAAAACTTAATACGCCTTACAAAAAAAGCCTTAATCTCCGTCAATACTTGGCTAAAGTTCATTTAGTCAAAGAGGATATGATATCTTTTGACCCAGGAATGGGCCATTTAGAAAGGCACGGTATGCTTTTTAAAGTGAAAAATGATTTGTACCGGTTTCCCCATCTAGCCGTGGATCGACTAGCTCTTCTCAAAAAAATAGAAGGTTCCAATTCTTTCAGTAGGATCGGTCAACTAAAGGAGCAAGGAGTTTTAACAGAAGGTGCGTCTACAAAGCTAAACGAGTGGATAAGTATAGCGTTATTCATGCGCCTTAAAACTTACTCTCATTATCAAGCGCAAAAAGAGATGATGAATCCTCTGCTTGAACCTTTTGGGTTTGATGAACCTGAACTTATCCGAAAGCAGTTTGCTTTAAATGAGGGAGCATTAGAAAAAGTAAAAAAAATTTATAGCTTTTTTATTCCATTTTACCAGGCTATCCACGCTTTTTTATCTGGAGATGAAAGTATACTTACTTCTTCCACTTTGGATGATGATTCGCCACAGATTCAAGGAGATATATCTTTAAGGCTTTTTCAACATGAAGAGGCAATAAGATGGTACTTATTAGCAACAGAAAACGATCCAGAAAATTCTAATCTATTAAATACTTTAGGGATGGCCTGCCGTGATCAAAAGAATTTAAAGCAAGCGAAAAATTATATTGCTAAAGCACTTAAAATCGATCATAGACAGTTTGTTGAAACATCCCTCAACATGGCAAGAAGTTTCAATAATTTGGGTTTGATTTACCAAGACCGAGGGAAGTCGAAGAAGGCAATTGATTGTGCTGAAAAAGCTATCAAAATTTACGAGGTGCTTTCTCACAAAGATTTAAAAGTGGCGGCCAGCTATAGCCATTTAGGATTGATATATATAGAACAAGGTGATTTAGGACATGAGAGTATATTTGCTTCTTCCACTTTGGATGATGATTCGCCACAGATTCAAGGAGATATATCTTTAAGGCTTTTTCAACATGAAGAGGCAATAAGAGGGTACTTATTAGCAACAGAAAACGATCCAGAAAATTCTTATCTATTAAATGCTTTAGGGATGGCCTACCGTGATCAAGAGTATTTAAAGCAAGCAAAGAATTATATTGCTAAAGCACTTAAAATCGATCATAGACAGTTTGTTGAAACATCCCTCCACATGGCAAGAAGTTTCAATAACCTCTGTTTAATTTACCGAGAGCGAGGCAAGTTAAAGAAGGCAATTGATTGTGCTGAAAAAGCTATCAAAATTTACGAGGTGCTTTCTCACAAAGATTTAGAAGTGGCGGCCAGCTATAGCCATCTAGGATTGATATATGTGGCGGCCAGCTATAGCCATTTAGGATTGATATATATAGAACAAGATAATTTAGAAATAGCACTTCCTTATTTTGATCAGGCTCACAAGATTATTACTGATCGTTATGGTAAGAATCATGTAAGTGCGGCCGCATTTTACAACAATCTAGGATGTGTCTTCCAAAATGCAGGAAATTTAGGACAGGCAATTGAATATACTAGGAAGGCGCTTAAAATCAATATTCAGCACTTTGGCAAGCATCATGCAAATGTATCAATAAATTATCTTTGCTTAGCAACCATTTACTTCGATTACGGAAATTTAGGAATGGCGGTTCAGTATATTAATAAAGCTTTTGCAATAGATGTTAAGTTGTTTGGGGAGAATCACCCAAGGATGGCAGGCGTTTACCGCGTCCTAGGCTTGATTTACATAGCTTGCGAAGAAGTAGAAGAAGCAATTAAATGGATTGAGAAAGCACTCGAGATTGATTCTAAGCAATTTGGAGAATATCATCCAGCAGTAGCAAGACATCTTAACATCTTAGGGCGCCTTTATCAAAATTTATGGGAATGGGATAAAGAAAAGTCATTAGAATATATAAGTCGAGCTCTCAAAATTAGACATAAGCTTTTTGGAGAGAATCATTCAAGTACGGCAGCTTGTTACAGTAGCCTTGGGATTCTTTATAGCCGACTAAATAATAAAGAAGAGGCAGTTCAGTACATGAATCGAGCAATTGAAATTTATCATAAGCTTTTTGGAGAAAATCACATCTTGGTAAAACAAGGCTATGAAAATTTGTCTCTGATCAACAGGTATAGTCTTGGAAATCCAGAGGAGGCAGCTGAGTGTAGTAATAAAGCTCGAGCCATTGGTACTGAGCTTTTTAATCATGCCGAGGTAATAAAAAAATACGTAAACCGGTACTTCATTCATCTAAACCACGGAAATTTAAAGGAGGCAGATGAGTGTATCAACAAAGCTCTCGACATTGACCCTAAGCTTTTTGGTGGGGATCATTTTAAGAGGGCAGCATATTATACTCAACTCAGCCAAATCTATTTAAATCAAGGCGATTTTGAAAAGGCGGCTGGGTATGACAAGAAATCTCTCACCATTAATCTTAAACTTTTAGGTGAGACTCAGCGCAATATAGCAAATGTTTATAAAAAGCTGAGCCGAACCTATGTAGATCAAGGTGATCTAGAAAGTGCGGCTGAGTATACCAAGAAAGCATATGCTATTGCCTTAGAGCTTGCAGGTGAAAATCATCTCAGCGAAGCGAAGGAGTACGTCAAGCTGAGCCAAGACTATTTAAAACAAGAGAATTTAGAAAGGGCGACTGATTATGTTAAGAAAGCGCTTGCTATTAACCTTAACTTTTTAGATGAAAATTATTTTGATGTTGCAATACTTTACAATAAGCTAAGCCAAATCTATTTAAATCAAGGTGATTTAGAAAGGGCAGTTGAGTATATCAAGAAAGTGCTTGATATTAACCTTGAATTTTTAGAGGAAAATCATCCAAATATTGCGAGCCTTTACGAAAACCTGAGCCAAGCCTATTTAGAACAAAGAAAATTGCAAAAGGCAGCTAAGCATGCCAAAAAAGCGCTTACCGCTGAGCGTAAACTTAATGGAAATAATTCTATTAGGGTCACATCTTATCGCGAAAGCCATGAGTCGATTTGCCAAGAGCATAACAAGTTAAAGAAGGCAGCTAAGAATATTAAGGAATCACTTACAATTAAACTTAAGTGTTTTAATGGAAAGCATCCTGAGGTGGCAAAAGATTACCATGAATTAGGAACCCTCTACCGGAAACTAGGTAAGCCCAATAAGGCAACCAAGTATGCCGAGAAAGCTCTTGCCATTAACCCTAGCATTTTGGATGAAAATCATCGTTCTGTTACAACAGGCTGCCACATCCAACGAATGATCTACCGAAATTATGGCGAACTAGTGCAGGCGGCCGAGGGTAGTGAGAAAACTCTTGCCATGCACCTTAAGTTTTTGGATGAAATTTATCGCAATTTAGCAAGAGATTACGACAGCTTGGGAATAATCTACCAACAACAGGGCAATTTAAATCTGGAAGCTGAGTATGTTGAGAAAGCTCTTGCCATAAGACGTAAAATTTCGGGTGTAGATCCTACGACTGTAGCAATATATCATACCCGATTAAGCCAAATATATTTAAACCAAAAAAAATTCGAAAAGTCGGCCGAGTATGCCGAGAAAGCTCTCACCATTGAGGTAAAGCTTTTAGGCGAATATCCTGACGTTGTAGGAATATGCTACAGTAATCTGAGACAATTTTATAAAGAACAGCGTAATACAGATATGGCGGCTAAATATGCTAAAAAAGCTCTTGCTATTAAGCCCAAGTCACTAGGCGAAAATTTTCTTTCTGGAGCGGTATGGTACAGCAAGCTGGGACAAATCTACCATGAACAAGAAAATTTAGGCAAGGCGGCTAAATACTTTAAGAAAGCGCTTGCTATTAACATAGAGCGTTTTGGTGAGAACAATCACACTGTTTTTGAGAATTATAAAAATTTAGTGCAAATCTATGAAAAGCAAGGCGAGTTGAAGAAAGCAGCTTGGCATTGCAAGAAAGCGCTTGCCATTATCCTCGAAATTTTTGATGAAAATCATCTTAATTTAGCAGCAATTTATGCCAACTTGGGCCAGATCTATTTAAGCCAAAGAAAACTTAAAAAGGCTGCTGAATATGCCGAGGAAGCTCTTGCCATTAATCTTAAATTTTTTGGTGAAGATCATCCAGCAGTTGCACAATCTTATAGCTATCTAGGAGAGATTTCTAGAAAAAATAAAGATTTAAATAAAGCCGTTAAGTATATCAAGAAAGCGCTTAAAATTAATCGTAAATATTTTGGCGAAAATCATCCCCAGATTGCAGAATGTTATAACGATCTGGCGAAAATTTACAAAAAAACAGACTTAAAGAAAGCTCTTAAGTATGCCAAGAAAGCCCTCGAAATGGCCCAAGGAATTTATGGTGAAAATCATCCAAAGGTGGCAAGATTTTATAATGATTTAGGATATATATACCTACGAAAAGAAGATTTAGAAAAAGCCATTCAGCATACGAAAAAAGCCCTTGATATCAATATTCAATTTTTTGGAAAAAACCATCTATATGTGGGCAGGGATTACAATAGCCTGGGAAACATTTACTTTGAAAAGGGTAATTTAGAGGAGGCCATAGAATATGCCAATAAAGCGCTTGAAATCTGTCGTGGAATTACAGGAAAAAGCCATCCAATGATGATAATAACGTATTACAATCTGGGTACTATCTACGAAAAAGTTAATGATTTAGAAATGGCGATAGAGTGTGTTGATAAAGCACTCAAAATTGCAGAAGAGATTCTCGGTAAAAATAATTCATATATGGTAAGATTTTACCAAACGTTGGGGAGCATCTACGAAGCTAAAGGAGACTCAGATAAAGCTGTTGAGTATAGTATGAAAGCGATTGATATTGGTCGTAAGCATTTTGGGGAAAATCATTTAAAAGTAGCAGTATGCTACAGTAGCTTAGGAATCATCTATCAAAAGTATGGCAATTTAGAAGGGGCGGCTGAATGCTTTAAGAAAAATCTTGATATTAACTTAAAGCTTTTGGGTGAAGATCATTCTCATGTAGTAGAAGCTTACAATAACCTGGAAACAATCCACTTTAAACAAGGCAATTGGGAACATGCGGCTGATTACATACAAAAGGCGCTCCCCCTTGAACTTAAGCGTTTAAGTGAGGATCATCCTCATGTGGCAAAGATTTACAATAAGCTGGGGACAATCCACTATAAACAAGGCAATTGGGAACAGGCAGCCGAGTATGTCAACAAAGCTCTTGCTATTAACCTTAAGCTTTCTGAGAAAGATCATTTTGCAATTGCAATGAATTATAATAATCTAAGACGAATCTATCAAGCGCATGGCAAAACAGGCAAGGCTTTTGAATTTGTCAATAAGTTTCTTGCCATTGATTTTAAGCTTTTTGATGAAAGTCATTCAGATGTCGCAGGGCTTTATAATGACCGAAGCCAAATCTATTTAGAACAAGGTGATTTAAAAACAGCTGCTGAGTATGCCGAGAAAGCGCTGGCTATTAACCTTAAGCTTTTGGACGAATATCACCCTGCGATGGCAAATGATTATAACAAGCTAGAACAAATTTACCATGATCAAGGAAAGTTAGAAAAAGCGGCTGAGTATAGCAAGAAAGTGCTTGTCATTAGACTTAAGCTTTACGTTAAAAATCATCCTCTCGTGCTCCAAGATTACGTTTGGCTTGGAATGATCTACCACAAGCAAGGCGATTTAGCGAAGGCAGTTGAGCATTGGAAGGAAGCACTGACAATTGCACGTAAGCTTTATGGTAAAAATCATCTCACCGTGGCAGCTTGCTACTATATCTTGGGATTAATTTACCAAGAACAAGGCAACCCCAAGAAGGCAGCTGAATGTACTGATAAAGTTCGAGCCATTAACCTTAAGCTTTCAAGTGAAAGTTCTTCTACTGAGGCAATAGAGGATTGCAATTTAAATACCTCTAATGAAAATACGGAAATCTAAAGCAGGAAAGCATGTGCATGTTTTAAGAGATGAAAAGCTAGTGAATCCATCATAAGAAAAACATTTATTTTAAAAACTAAAGCTTGGTTTAACATTTGCACTGGTAAATATAAAAGAAAATGAATAGGAGAGCGGCGAAGGCTTCCACTTTAGCCGCTTAATTGAAGGGAAGCACGACTCGTGTAGCAGTCAGCACAGCAAGGATTGCCCGAATGCCAAAGCAGCTACTCGTCCGAAAAGGCACCTATTGACAGCTAACTCACGCTTGCCTGGCTGATGGAATCGTTAAGAGATTTTTGCCAAACCTTTCTGCTTACGACTCCTTGCTGTTACACTCAATGGTAATTTTTCCTGTCCATTTGGATACCAGATAAATGCTGATTAAGCTGACCGCAAAGGCAGGAATTTCTGCTGGAACGTTATGTCCTAATAGCTGCTTGCTATAAGCTTCCCAGGTGCCTGCAATCATTCCTCCAGTAAGTATGCCTGCTATAGCCCCATATTTATTTACTGATTGAGAATAAAGAGACATGAGCATTAAAGGACCAAATGAGCATCCTAAGCCGGCCCAAGCGTACCTTACGGCTTCTAAAACGGTTGTACTTTTGTTATACGCTAAAATTAATGAGGACAGAGCGGTAAAGACTAAACCTAGGCGTGAAATTAAAAGTAGCTTCTGGGGAGAAGCTTCTTTCTTAAAAATACCTTTGTAAAAATCCTCGCTGATGATGGAAGCACAAACTAGAAGTTGGGAATCCATGGTGGACATATTGGCGGCGAGGATAGCACATAAGATGAAGCCGGTGATAAGAGGATGAAAGAGAAAGGGGACCATATCAATAAAGACTAGCTGAGGATCACGAAGCTGACCATCAAAAAAAGGTAGACCTATAAGTCCTACGGCTGTTGCTCCTAGCAAGGTAAGAATTAACCAAGACATCCCTACATATTTGGATTTATGCATCTCTTCCACATTTTTAATTCCCATAAACTTGGTCACAATGTGAGGTTGCCCGAAATAACCTAATCCCCAGGTGGCCATAAATATAGCCTCGAGGATGGAAGAGGAGGAGAGATCTTTAAAGAAAAAGAGGGAGGCATTTTGGCTTTTAGCCGCTTCTGTAATAGATTGCCATCCATTTGGTAGATGCATGAAAGCATAAGCAGGAACAAAGATAATCATGGCCATAAGAAAAAGAGACTGAAATAGATCTGTCCATGCTACGGTAACAAATCCACCTATCAAGGTATAAATGACGACGACAAGCATGGCAACAGATAAGCCTACATAGTAGTTAATGCCAAAGACTGATTCAAATAACAGTCCCATGGCTATTAATCCAGCTGCTATATAGGAAGCTAGGAAAAAAAGAGCGATGGCAGCTGTTAAGAATCTTATTGTGCCTGACGTATCATTAAAGCGGCGTTCGAAAAAGGTAGAGAGAGTATGAGCATTATATTTCTCGGTAGCTTTTCTTAAACGTGTAGCAATAAATTGCCAATTAACAAACATTCCACCAATTAATCCCCATGCAATCCAGATCTTAGGTAAGCCGCTACTAAAGACGGCAGCCGGAAATGCCATAAAAAGCCAGGCGCTCATATCGCTGGCATGGGCAGAAAGGGCTGTTAGCCAAAAGTTAAGTGAGCGATTGCCTATAATAAAATCTGCTGCGGATGTTTGCTTTTTATGAAAGTATAGTCCCATGCAAAGTAGCATAAAAAAGTAGGCGAAAAAGGATATAACTAGAAAATAATGCATGCGTTCTACTGTAGGTTTTATAATAATCGATTCAGTTTTTAATATAGGCAAAAAGAAAGCATTAAGCCTTTATCTTAAAGAGAGCCTTTTTAAGATAAGGGAAGAAAAAAGGAGATTTTTAAAGATAATTTTTCTTTTTGCCTATTTGAAAGGAGGGCATTATAAAAAAAGAAATAGCATTAGTCAATAAGAGATCTAGCCTTTAAGAAGCACTTCTTAAAATGCTTGAAAAAATGCTAAATTTTTAAAGGCTTATTCTCTAGTTTTTCTTCTTTATTTTAAAATATTATCAAGGGGTGTGCTTTTTGAGCTTAGCACTAAGGCGGTGGGAGGAAGATTGGTAGAAAACAAAGTTATTTCATTTAAATAAGTAGTGTAGTCTTCCATCGACTCATTAATTTTTGGTGCGCGCATGCTTATAAAAACGATACCGGCATTTTTGGAAAATTCTTCTACTAAGGGATAAAAGCAAGCTCTACTTTCATCGGAGACTAAAATTTCCACATCTAAAGGAAGTCTTTTGCTTACGCCAATTTGCTTAAACTTTTCCATTTCTTGTTTACGAAGAGTTTCGTTATCTACAATTCCTTTTAAGCAAATTCTTGTCTTTTTCCATAGAGGGCTTGTTTGTAACATATAGGAGAGAATCAACATGAGCTCAGAATTTTCTATATTTTTTTCATCCCACCAGATGTGAATATCTCCTGTTAATTTTCGATCTTGTAAAGGAAGTAAATCTTTCGATCTATTTTCATTTAAGATCACCACATTGAAATGCTTGAGGTAAGCTTCCTTCATGACTTGCGCAAATTCTTGCGACTCGTTGTCGGCAACTCCCCCAAAGACAAGCGTATTAGGTTGAAGGGGGCCAAGGCCATAGCTTTTGATCATTTGCGTCATACCTGCCGTAATTTTATGCGTATGCATGATATGAACAAGGGCTTGAATGTTTTGTTTTTGGAGATCTTTTGCAATCGTTCTTTTTAATTCTTGTTTTTCTTTTTCATTATCAAGTTCTTGAGGAACAAAAGAGGCCATGGTCAAAAAGCCTTTACTCTGGCTAATGGCTTGAGTGAACTCAAGCAAGTTGTTAGAATAGCCTTCTGTGTTCTTAGAAAAAACAAGAAAATGAGGCCGCCAAGATTTAGCTACGCTTTTGCTGTAGGCCAATTGATAAATGGCAAAGCGTGAAAAGAACACAAGGATGCCATAGCGCATATCATCCCAGGCACCACTCAAAGCGCGGCGCTTGGCGATTAAATAGAATAAGATGATGAGCGCTACTGCCATAATAGCAGCTCCGGCATCAATCATTAACATTGTTAAGACACAAAGGAGGGCTCCCAACATGGATATACTCCAGTGGATGCGAAAGCGGGGGCGCCAGCTTGGATTGGCCATTAAAGTTTCAAAGCCTGCGGAAAAGTTTAAAACGCCATAGCAGATCAGGCAGATCATGGCAAGAAGTGGAGCGAGTACGTTAACACTTCCAAAATAGACGCCACAAAAGGAAATACAAAAAGTTGTTAAGGTGGCTATGCGAGGTTGCTTATCTTTTCCAAAAGTGCGTGCAAATATTCGAGGAACTACTCCATCTTCTGCTAGTGCTTGTAGCATTCTTGGAGCCCCTAAAAGGCCTCCTAGAGCACTTGATATAGTCGCTCCCCATATGCCTAAAATAATTAGAGAAGGAATTCTTGCTATATTCTGCATGATCAAGGGATCAGCAGACAATAGTTCGAGGGAAACATTTTTAACTAAAAAGACAGGAATAAGCATATAGATAGCGTAAGCTACAAGCAAAGCACTTAAAGTACCTAAGGGCAGAGAACGTTCTGGCTTACGTAGATCTCCCGACAAAGAAACTGTGGCTTCTACGCCTGTCATGGCTGGAAAAAAGATAGCAAAAATAGTCCAAAAACCTAGGGATGTGGCAGGCTCCGGAGTAAAAGTTTCAGGACTTGGAGAAATAAACTCTCCGCCTCCCATGAAGAGAGAGATTAAAGAGGCTATCAAGCTTACAAAAATGAAGACTTGTATCTTAAGTGCTCCACTTAAAGAAAAATAGGCTAAAGCCGTAAGGACGATGAGCGTCCCTATGCTAATAGAGACTATCGGCCATTGAGGGATTAAATCGTGTAACGACTCTGCAAATCCAATCACACAAAAAGCAATCGATAGCGACTGTTTTACATAGAGAGGAAGTCCGATGGCAGCTCCTATCTCTATTCCTAGAGAACGAGAGAGTATATAATAAACACCACCTTTTCCTATTTCAATATTAGTGGCTATGGCGGTCATAGAAAGGGTAGTCACAAAAGCGATAAAAGCTGCTGAAGTGACAATCATTAGAGTGGTAGATAACCCTACTTGGCCTACAATCCAGCCTAGTCTTAAGAAAATGATCACACCAAAAAGCATGAGTATACTAGGAACGAATACTCCGATAAAAGTACCAAAGCCTTTCTCTTTTTCTTCAACCTTTTCTCGGGAGAATAGAGTTTCACGAACAGTAGATAAGAAAGTCATTATTGTTCCATTTTAGTGGTAAATTCTTAAATAAATGTAAATTTGATTGTCACTATCTAGGGCAGCGATCGCTGGACTTTTAATAGTTTTTTGAGATTACAGGTCGGTTAGACTCTCTGATTAAATAGCAATGTTGATTTTATGTCAATTTGATATTTATTAATTTATTTAAAATTTTTCTTTTTCTACCTAGAAAACATTTGGAATTGCTTTTTCTTAAATAATTTAAGTTTTTTTTATTATTTTGTTTCTTGTAGATGTATGTTAATTAATAATTTATTAACAATTAGTGGATATAATTTAATTATAGAGGAAAGAGCTTTGCTTTTACTCGAGAGAACAGGAAAAAAACTATGAGTATGATTAGCCCCTCATCTAGTTATGTTGCAGAAGTTCGAAGAGTATCCTTTGCTGAGCAAAAATTGGAGAAGGTCTCCCGGCAAATTGGCAACCACATAAAAGATAACACACTTGAGCGGTCCCAATGGCTCAAAGCTGTTAAACATCCCACTTCAGAGGTAAGAGCGGCGCGTATAGAAAAGATATCTATTCCTTCCCAAGTTCCAAGTGAAAAATTTATCCACTCTATTAAAGCTCATTTAGAAAGAGTTAAAAATAAGGTTACTCATTCTATAAAGATAAAACAGAGAAACACCCCAGAGGTTTTTTACCCGCCATCTTCGCCTTTGTCCGCGCAAAAATTAAAGCCTATGACTTCTGCTAAAAATCCTTTAATAGCTATTAGGGAAGAGCTTGAGCAATTAGATAACCTTAAAGAACAGCTTTTAAGCTTAAATCTTGGTGGGCAAAATCTTAAATTAGTAGGAAGGGTTTCTAAAAAGAACGATGAGTTAAAGCTTTTGTATGCTCAATGCAAGCAATTAGAGTCGCAAGAAATTAGCGATAAGAGTGGGGCAGGGAACAAAAAGCTAGGAGGTATTTATTTAAAGATTTTTCGAAAACGTAACGATATTATCGTTCTAATGCAACCTTTAAAAATCTCCGCTTGGGCCATAAAATATTTCGATGGAGAAATTAATGAATATAAAGAGGTAGGGCTTGGTAAAGCCAAACGTGTATGGATTACAAATTCTTTAGATCCATCCCCCCATGCTTTCTTTACTCCTGTAGGAAGTGAAAATGGTTTTACGCTCAAAAGTTATTTCAAGAAAGCTGAGATAGCTGAAGAAGTTAAAACTGCCAAAGACATAAAAAATAGCCTTTTTAGGGCTACTCTACGACCATTAGTAGCTCAAAGTTTTGCTTCGCAGGACGCAGCTAAAATTGTGGAAGGTGTACTAAAAAAATACAATAATCTGGCTGCATTTAGCGAGGTTTTATCTAATCAATTAGAGATAAAGAAATATTTTATCGAAGAAATAAAAATGTCTATGGAGCAAGCAACTATCTTGCTAGATAAATTATCACTTGAGCAATGGGATAATCTAGGAGCTAATCTTGCTGTTGAAATGGAAGAAGTAGCAGATTCTAAGCGTATCAATGGGGCTTATACAGTAAAAACCTTTAAAGCTACCCGTGATTTAGAAAAGGAAATCCGTACAGTTAGAGATTCTTTAGATCAGATAATAGAAGCCCCTACCTCGGATCAGTTTCAAGATGACTTTAAAAATAGAGCTTTGCTAGCTAGAGGATTTTTGAAAGGAGTGAAAGATCTACATGCGGCGGGTTATGTGCATGGCGACTTAAAGCCAGAAAATATCCTAGTCTATACTCAGCCCAAAGAAGAGGGGATGGTTAAAGAAGTCAAACTGTCTGATTTTGGTAAAACCCAAAAGATAAAAGATAACGAAGAAAAAATACATACGGGCAATCAGCGTTTTGCCGCGGTAGAAGGAAAAATAAGCAAGAAAGCTGAGGTTTATAGCTCTGCCTTAGTTTTAATACGCATGCTTGAAGAAGGGCTTTTGCAAAATGATTTAATGATCCATCCACCCACCACAAGAAAATCTTCTGGTCATTCATCTTTAAATTTGCGCGGTGTTGAAAGATTTCTTGTCGAAAACGCTGCCTGTCCTCAAGTCAAAGCTGTAGGTTTAAAAGCTAAAATAAAGCTTTTAGGACGCCTGCTTAGGAAACCTTCAGAAAGCGTATCTGCTGCAGCACAAAATGAGGTCCATGGCTATATCGATGCTCTGATTGTAAAAATGAAAGAAAAAGAGCTGGCGGATGAGAAAAAGCTCACTGCTCTTGGAGATCTTTTGAAGAGTATGACCCTTACTAACACTCAAGATCGTCTTACAATGGAACAAGTTCTCACAAGATATGAGAGCCTTGAGATCTAAGCTTATTAATGACCTCAAAAGGAGAGTAAAATGTCTTCTATCAATGAAGGTAGTAAAATTAAGCTCACAGAGAAAATTAATGAGCTAGCCAGCCTAGAATCTATTTCTCCACCGCGCGGCGGAACCGAAATTGAATCTGCGCTTAAATTATTCGAACAGGCTGTTAAAACTAACCCACCCATTCCTCTAAATTTAAAAGCACTGGTAACGATTTTAAGTAAAGAGATAAGTAGTTATGGTAAGCAAGCAAAAGATATAGGGGTAGTTACAGGAGGGAGCTCAGCATGGAACGCCTACCAACTTATCAAGCTTTTAATGGAAATTAAAAAAAACAATTATTTTGAAAACAGGCAACTGATTAGTTTGGCACCCGCCAATGTAGTTAGCCAAGAATTGAAAGATGATATCGACGACCAGCTCTCTAAAGCCTACCTGAAAGCAGCAGTGCTTTCTCTTAGAATCTTGAAAGCAAGTACTCTGTTAATCTCACATCCACTTATAAAGAATGGTGCTCAAAGCACTATGGACGCTGGAACACATCTGCTTTCTATTTACAGTGAAGCAAAAATTGAAAAACCTCTATTACGTCGTAATCCTTCAATTTCCACATGGAAAGATACTGCGGATAAAACGTTAAAGATTTCTTTATCATGTATTAGTTTGGTCGGTAGCCTATATGCACTCGCAGCTTCTTGTGAATGGGTAGAAGATCAGGATCCCACCTACGAACTGGTTAAAAAAGCTTCACTAGTGAGCGTCGCTACATCGATTGTTTATTCTGTGTGTCAACAAGTAGGATTGATGGCTAAAAGAGACTAACACCCTCGAGTAAACATACGGATAAAAAAAGGATTGTCTAAACATATGGAAAAAATTTTCTTTTATCGGTGGGTTTCCCAACTGCTAGTTATTCTTATATAATTAAGAAAAAAGATCTTATTCTAAAAATCCTTTTATATCATTTAAAAAAGAAAGAGTAGAGGGAAAATCAAGGGATTTACCTTCAGAATCCAAGGAAGGACAAAGAGCTAAATAAGCAACAAGAGTTAATATACCTGTAGCGCCAACAAATTTGGCTACTTTCAGTGCGGTGCTTTTGCTCTCTGGACTTAAATAAATTAAAGAAGTTTTTGAGTTTTGCATCTGCAAGACTTGTTCTCTTTCAGGTTGATTAGATTCTTGAATTTGGCTAATAAAACCCATAGTTGCTCCTTCTTTAAGAATGCTTTATAAGAAATGAATAATTTAATTTTATAATGTTTATATCCTAAATTAATTGCTGATTATTTGGCAATCGAGCCTTACTACTTTCCTTTTGCCTCTAAGGCTTTTTCTTCTCTAGCTCTCCTGCTTGATTTTTAAATAAAAACTAATGGGCTAGAAATAAGACCTAAAAGGTAGATTTTTCCTTTATCCTTTATTTTCTATACAGTATGATTTTCGTCTATTTACCTATTATTTCCAGGATTATCCCTATGAAAAAAGCAAAATTAGTGATCATTGGATCCGGACCGGCAGGCTATACAGCAGCTATTTATGCAGCACGTGCTAACTTAGAACCTATACTTTATGAAGGCTTTTTTTCAGGACCTTCCGGGGGTCAGCTGATGACCACGACGGAGGTAGAAAATTTTCCTGGCTTTCCTGAGGGGATAACTGGACCTGCGTTGATGGAAGCCTTTCGTAAGCAAGCCTTGCGTTTTGGTACACATATTTTAAGGGACGACGTGGAATCTGTTGATTTTAGTAAGGCACCTTTAATTATTAATGGAAAGGAGCATGCTTACTATGCAGATGCGGTTATCCTAGCTACAGGAGCAACGGCTAATCGTTTAGACATCCCAGGGACAAGAGACGGAGAGTTTTGGCAAAAAGGGGTGACAGCTTGCGCGGTCTGTGATGGTGCGATGCCTATCTTTCGAGATAAAAAACTTTACGTGATTGGAGGGGGGGACTCCGCTGTCGAAGAAGCTACTTTCTTAACAAAATTTGCCAGTAAAGTTTACCTCGTTCACCGACGTGATAAGCTTAGAGCTTCCAAAATTATGCAAGAACGAGCTTTAAATCATCCAAAAATTGAAATCCTATGGGATAGTGAAATTGTAGAGGTTACGGGAGAAAATGTAGTGCAAAGCGTCACGCTCAAAAATCTAAAAACCCTTGAGCTTACGACCCAGGAAGCAGGGGGAGTTTTTTTTGCTGTAGGTCACACGCCTAATACAAAATTTTTGCAAGGGCAAATTAAATTACATGACAATGGATATATTGCAGTTAAACCTGGAACTACTCAAACAAGTCATGAGCTTGTCTTTGCGGCAGGCGATGCGCAAGATCATGTTTACAGGCAAGCCATTACTGCTGCCGGGACCGGCTGCATGGCAGCTATCGAAGCTGAGCGCGAGCTTTCTGCCAGGGGTTTGGGCGTTTAATGAAAAATTGCCTCGCTTATTTATTGCTTGTCTTGCCTAGTCTGCTCCCAGGGGTTGAGTTTAAGCCCTGGTATCCCAACCCTTTACAAGTCCATGGAGAGCTTGCCTATCATTTTCAATCCTACGTTTCTGTAGATGCTGCAAGTGGACATTATTCATCCAAGGATCAATTGATTAACGGTAGCCTGCTAGTGGCTTATGATCCTTATTGCCTTCAGCTAGAAACTGCGTTTGCTGATACAAAAAAACATCCCTTTAACTGCACTCATATCGCATTAACCGCCCGTTATCTTTTTCTGGATGATAACCTTGGTGATCCTGTTAGCCTATCTATGGGATTTAGTGTTAGGAAAGCTTGGAAAAAAGCGGTAAAGGATATGAGTCTTTTTTACCATGGGAGAAATGAGGCGTTTTTACATGCTGCCATCGGTAAGCAAAATATTGAAGGTTTTGCTTGGTATTCCAGATGGTGGGGAGTAGTAGGAATAGGAACTGCCGATGGTTGGACGCCTTGGGTGGTAGCAAATGCCGCCTATGAATGGAATCGATCCTATCTTCATCGAGTATGTGTATATATTAACAGCTTATGGGGTTTAGGCAAGCAAAAATTAACAGTCGGGAGCTTTGGCGGTTATGGCCGTATCGATCATCGTTCTATTGATTTAGGGTTACGCTATTGTTATGAATTTGCTTACTCTGGCTTGTTGAGCATTGACTATGCACGTCGAGTATATGCTCATAATTTTCCTAAGGATGTTAATTTGTTGACGATTTCCTATATTTATCCTTTTGGGCCTGAAGGTTCCGCCTATGCTTTAAAAGCTTATTCGTTACTTACAGATAAAGCTCCTTCTTTCTAAACTTTTAGCTTGCCAAGCTGAGTTCCCTAGTTGTGCATTAAGTCAAACTTTTTCTTTTTATGGGAAATCAAAACTTTTAGCAGAATGAGCCCTCTCTGCTTCGGATGCTATTAGAAAATTTTCTATATCCTCAATATCAACTCAGCATATCAATTTATTTCTTTAGTATGTTAGGCGGTAAAGATACAAGCTTTTTTAGTTATAGCCTAAAGCGTCGCTTTATTTCATCTGGAATACTTTGCAGCGGATTCTCATTCACCTGAAGCTTTTTTAAAGCAGTTAGCCCCTTCATTTCTATAGGGAGGGAGGTGATTTGGTTGTTATTTAAGTCAAGATCTTGCAGTTTTGATAATCGCCCTATCTCTGCCGGAAGGGTAGTAAGCTGGTTATTCTTTAAGTAAAGCTTTTTCAACTGAGAGAGCTGCCCTATCTCTGTCGGAAGGGTAGTAAGCTGGTTATTCTTTAAGTAAAGCTTTTTCAGCTGAGAAAGCTGCCATATCTCTGCAGGAAGGTTAGTAAACTGGTTGCTTTTTAAGTCGAGCTCTTGCAGTTGCAATAGCTGCCCTATTCCTACAGGAAGGGAAGTGAGCTGGTTATCACATAAATCAAGCTCTTGCAGTCCAGAAAGGCACCCTATCTCTGCCGGAAGGACTGTAAGATGGTTGTTTTGTAGCCAAAGAGCTTTCAGATTAGATAGCTGCCCTATTTCTGCAGGAAGGGCGGTGAGATGGTTGCTTTTTAAGTCGAGCTCCTGCAGTTGCAATAGCTGCCCTATCCCTACCGGAAGGGTAGCGAGCTGGTTCTTGGGTAATCGAAGCAATTGCAGCTGAGACAGTAGTCTTATCTCCGCGGGAAGGAAGGTAAGCTGGTTGTGATCTAGGTCAAGTGCTTTCAGCTGAGAGAGTTGCCCTATCTCTACTGGAAGGGAGGTAAGCTGGTTGTAATTTAAGCTAAGGTTTTGCAGTTGAGGTAGTTGCCATATCTCTGCCGGAAGGGTAGTAAGCTGGTTGTTGCTTAAGTCAACTCTTTTCAGTTGGGATAGCTGCCCTATCTCTGAAGGAAGAGTGCTAAGGTGATTATCGGTTAAGTCAAGTGTTTGCAGTTGCAATAGCTGTCCTATTTCTGCAGGAAGGGATGTAAGCTGGTTGTTGTTTAAGTGAAGAGCTTGCAGTTGTGATAGCTGCCCTATCTCCGGAGGTAAAAAGGTCAAGCCGATTCCTCTTAAGTCTAAGCTCGTCATATCTTTGCCATAACTTTCAATCCAACTTTTAAAAAGTTCTCCTTTTTTTGCTAAAGGCAAGTACTTGATTTCTCCTTGATCTAAGAATTCCTTTCCTCCACGGATTTCTTTCCACATTAACAGGCGATTAATATTCACCAGATAAGTGGAATAATTAGTCAGAGTAAAATATCTTTTTTCCTCGGTTATCCATTTAAATTCTAATTCTGAAGGTGAAAGCGAGCGGGCTAAAGTAAAGATTTGCCTAAAGATTGCATTTACCTTTGCTGTTCTAGAAAGCTCTTCTTCTAGATTATAGATCCTATCTAAAGTAAGAGCCTGCTCGTTAACATCTCCTTGAGGAACATGCACCTTACCTATTTGCTTATAAAGAGAAGGCATGACTTCATTAGCTAAAAGATGGTACCATCTTACACACACGCTAGATAGGGAAGGGCTAGCGCAGGACTTTAAAATAGGAACTAGTATTTCATTAGGTAAATGTTCAATGCAGATAGAAGAGCTAGGATTCATTATAGGGTCTCTTTAAGTGTCAGG